>CAXAGK010000070.1:0-11778 GCA_963968305.1 uncultured Rickettsiales bacterium
CGACGACGCATACCACCATGCCAGCTTCTTCCATAACGGCCGCGTCGTCCGTCGGCAGATCGCTGTCGCGTTGCCCATGCGCCTTTAAGATCGCCTTGAAACGAAAGCCTTGCGGCGTTTGCGCACGCCACAATCCAGCACGGTCGACGGTTTCTTCAATCAAATCGTCAGTCGAGGCAACGCGCTTTAACGTGTCGGAGACGGGAAGGGCGGGTATCGCGCCAGCTGCGTCCGCCAATGCGGCAATGATCCGCTCGATCATACCGCGATCCGCAAAGGGCCGGGCTGCATCGTGAATTAATACGATATCGGTTTCGAAATCAGACAGACTCTCTAAGCCGTTTACTGCAGACAAATGCCTCTCCGTACCGCCAATCACTGGGAGGAGGATATCTAATCCGGCAGTTGCGGCTCGATAAAGTGCCTGATCGTCCGCATGTATGACCACTCGGATCAAATCCACTGCGGGGCAATCAACGAAACAATCGATGGCGCGGCGGAGTACGGAGATTCCGTTGATTTCTCGGTATTGCTTGGGAATCCCGCCACCAGCACGGGTTCCACGGCCGCCAGCCAGGATCAGTGCCGCCACTGTCATGGCAAATATTCCTTCAATCGTCTCGTCACGAACAAATCCCGCATTTCATTGACCAAGCCAGCTGGGTTATATTTCGTTTATGACCCACACCGCAATCTCCTCGATATTGACGCTGTTAGCATTGCTCGCGTTTTCCGCCACATTGCTTGCATCCAACAAAGGTCAGTCGACCATAAAGCAACTAGCCGCTTTTTCAGTAGGGACCGTCGCGACGGTCTATTGGATATGGAGCCGTGAGTGGGGATTGGGTCTTCCGACGGCTTTGTTAGCAAGCGTCCTCGCAACAGAGATAGCTTTCGGTTTAATCTTGCTGCGCTTGCGCGAGGCATTACAGCTTGGAAGCCTATTAGGGCCGTACCTATTCATAGCGTGCCTCATGGTTCTTTGGGCGGATGCGGGTCGAGGGTCCGAAGCCACTCAACCACATATAACGGGATGGCTCGGCGCGCACATCAGCGCTGCCGTTTTAAGCTATGGCTTCGTGACCATAGGCGCTATCGCGGGTCTTGGGATCATCATGCGAGAACGCGGTTTGAATCGTCGAACGAGAGGCCGACTGACGGATCGGCTCCCGTCGATCGCAGTTGCTGAGACGACTGAAATTATCGGCCTGACAGCTGCAGAGATCGTCTTGGGAATTGGTATTATTTTTGGCATTGCAGCGGAATACACGACGACAGGTGCTTTTTTTCAAATCACGCACAAGAGTCTGTTTAGCATTGCAGCCTTTGCCGTAATCGGTGGATTGCTTATTCTCCATTTGCGGACTGGATTGCGAGGCCGACTTGCGGCTCGGATTGGGCTATCCGCTTACCTCCTCGTCTCACTTGGATACCCCGGCGTGAAATTTGTCGGAGAAATATTGCTACCGTAATCGAGTTGGGTGGAATTAATACTTGAGACCGGTGTTGATCCGTTATATCGATGAATATATGTGCAAAAATAAATTGCTTGATTAATGAGCATATTAGTCGGCAATCTCACTCTCGAAGACCGCGCCCTATTGGCGCCGATGTCCGGCGTGACCGACTTCCCATTTCGAAGCATTCTCCGCTCGCTCGGCGTCGATGTTACGATATCGGAGATGATAGCAAGTCGGGCCATCCTCCGGGGTGAACGCGAAGAATGCCGGAAACTCGACCAATTGGATGACCGAACGATCGTGCAGATCGCGGGACATGAGCCGGACGCAATGGCCGAGGCCGCTCGATATTGTGAATCACTCGGCGCCATCATGGTTGATATCAACTTCGGATGCCCCGCAAAGAAAGTCGTCAATCGATATGCCGGATCGGCGTTGATGCGCGATGAGGAGCTGGCGGGAGACATTCTACGGAAAGTCGGGAAGTCCGTTACTATTCCAGTGAGCCTCAAAATGCGCACCGGTTGGGATCACGAGAATCGAAATGCAGTGACCATCGCCAAGATCGCGGAGGATTGCGGTTTCTCACTCTTAACGGTGCATGGTCGGACGCGGGCGCAAAAGTTTATGGGAAAGGCAGACTGGCGTTTCATTCAAAATGTGAAAAACGCGGTTTCAGTTCCGGTTATCGCGAATGGCGACATCGAGTCAGTTGACGACGCCCGGGCATGTTTGCAGCAATCTGGGGCGGATGGTGTGATGATCGGCCGCGGTGCGGTCGGAAGACCTTGGTTGATACCCGAAATAAACCGAGCGCTTGCAGATGAGACTACGGAATTTCAATTCAGCTTGCGCGAAAAAATCGAAACTGTTCGAGCCCATTATCTCGGCATCATCGCCAATTCTCCGGGGCGAAGAGGAGTCTTGACGGCCCGCAAGCATTTATCGGCCTATTTCGCTGTATTACCGCGCGCGAAAGAGCAATTGCACGATGTTCTGCAGACCGAAGATGCCGAACTGGTAATCGACAGGCTAGACCAATATGCGGAAGAATGGGGGCGGGCGGCATGATACCGCAGCCGGCTCCGGACGGCATTCTTGGCGCGCTGACCGTTGCTGTTCTCGTTGTCGCAGAAAACGATGGAATAACATTCGCCAATCCAGCTGCGGAACAGTTCTTTCAATCGAGTGCATCAACCCTCGTGAAGAGCACACTCCCGGAAATCGTGACTACCGACAACCCACTATTATCGCTCATCGCAAAGGCGCGAAAGCAAGATAGTGTCATCCGGGAGTTCGGTTTTCGGCTATCCACGCCGCGTCTCGGAACCCGCAGCGTTACGGTAGATTGTGCACCCCTTACCGGATCGCCTGGACATTTCGTTCTCACTTTTCAAGAGAATGCTTTGGCAGGCCGTTTTGGAGGATCGATGTCGCACCGCGATTCGGCCCGCTCGCTCCGCGCCATGGCGGCGATGATGGCGCATGAGGTGAAGAATCCACTTTCCGGCGTGCGCGGAGCCGCTCAATTGTTGGAGCAAACCGTCCCATTCGAAGACAAGCAACTAACACGCCTCATCATCGAAGAGAGCGATCGGGTTTGTAAACTCGTCGACGAGATGGACGCCTTTACGGAAAACCCACGTTTCGAGCGCGATGCGGTGAATATTCACGAGGTGCTCGACCGGGCGGTTGATATTGCGCGCCGCGGGTTTGGTACCGGTATCAAAATTTATCAAGAATATGACCCATCCCTGCCGCCGGTCTTCGGTAATCGCGATCATTTGGTCCAAGTGTTCTTGAATCTCGTCAAGAATGCCTGCGAAGCATGTTCAGCGCCCGATAGTGAAATTCATATCGTCACCGGATTTCGTCATGGAATCAGATTAGCGGTGCCGGCGGCGAAGAGCCGACTGGATCTCCCTATCATGGTGACCGTTGCGGATAATGGGCCCGGCATTCCGGAAGATTTGGAGCCACACATCTTTGATCCGTTTGTCTCTACGAAGATGGAAGGGACCGGATTGGGGCTGGCGTTGGTCGCGAAACTTATCGACGACCACGGTGGCATAATCGATTTGGAATCAAGTTCTGACGGCTCGACATTCCACATTTTACTGCCGATGCAAAAATTCAATGAACAGGCTGATATAAATGCCGGATAACGCGATCCTCATCGCTGATGACGACCGGTCGATACGGCAGGTTCTCAGCCAGGCACTCGGTCGGCTCGGGTATGAAGTTCGCGCGACCAGCAACGCCGCGACGCTCTGGCAATGGGTCTCGAATGGCGAAGGTCGGCTAGTCATCACCGACGTCATCATGCCGGACGAAAATGCGCTTGATCTCATTCCGCGTATTCAAAAAATCCGCCCAGAGCTGAAGGTCATCGTAATGAGCGCGCAGAACACACTGCTAACAGCAGTGCGCGCGAACGAACGCGGTGCGTTCGAATATTTGCCGAAACCGTTCGATTTGAATGAATTGATCTCCGTCGTCGAAAGAGCGTTGGAGGAAGTCAAACCGAATGCGCCACCGGCGCGCAAGCCTGAGAGTGTTGACGAGCTACCATTGATTGGTCGTTCCAGCGCCATGCAGGAAATCTACCGCGTTATGGCGCGGTTGATGATGACGGATCTTACGGTGATGATCACCGGCGAATCAGGTACCGGTAAAGAACTGGTGGCGAGGGCATTGCACGATTACGGCGGACGTAAGGAGGGACCGTTCGTCGCAATCAATATGGCGGCAATTCCACGTGAATTGATCGAAAGCGAGCTCTTTGGCCACGAACGCGGCGCTTTTACAGGTGCCGTGGGTCGGTATGCCGGCAGGTTCGAACAAGCGAACGGCGGCACGCTTTTTCTGGATGAAATCGGTGACATGCCAATGGAAGCACAAACCCGGCTTCTGCGTGTATTGCAAGAGGGTGAATTTACGACAGTTGGCGGCAGAACCGCGCTTCGCGCAAATGCTCGTATTGTAGCGGCGACCCATCGCGATCTTCGTTCCTTGGTTAAAGAAGGGGTCTTTCGGGAGGATCTTTATTACCGCCTCAATGTCGTCCCGGTGCGCTTGCCGCCTCTGAGAGAGCGGCTAGAGGACATTCCAGAACTTGTCCGCCATTTCTTGGACCAAACGAACGCGGAAGGTTTACCCGAGAAAGTCCTCGATCAAGCGGCCATGGAACGCTTAAAGCAATATCACTGGCCCGGAAATATCCGTGAATTAGAGAACCTCGTGCGCCGCCTGACCGCCCTCTATGCACAGGAAACAGTCGGTGCGGACGCCATCGACCGGGAATTGCCGGAAGCTGAATCGGTCCGAAAGTGCTCGGATAGCAGTAATGAGGAGGGCGGGTTGTCGGAGACGGTCGCACATCAACTGCAGTCCTACTTTGATGCCCATAAAGGCGGTGTACCGCCGGCGGGATTGTACGACCGGATATTGCATGAAATAGAAAAACCACTGATTTCAATAACTTTAGGTGCAACTAACGGAAATCAGATTCGAGCGGCAGCTATCCTTGGTCTAAATCGAAATACGTTGCGAAAAAAAATTCGTCTTCTGGACATTCCGGTCACCCGTAGAAAACAGGACGATGATTGATCCGTTCGGTGGTATATTCCGCCGCATCGGATTAGTATCAGAGGCCTTAAACCCAACAGCCATTTGAATTTCCATGACGGCTCCCGCCAACGCCGAAAATAAACCGCCGTCCGGCATCAGATTCATGTCGCGTTTCGGCAAACGATCCGGATTAGGCCGAGTTTTGGCCATATCGCTTGCTGCAGCGGCCGTCATCAGCGGTGCCGCGACTTATGCGGCTTTGGCGGGGTCCCAACCGTTTGGCGACAGTCCAGCTATCGTTCTGTTGTTGCTGAATATCGACCTTGTTTTATCGCTTCTTCTGGCTTTTCTAATTGTTCGTCGGATTGTTTCAATCTGGTCCGAACGCCGCAAAGGTTCGGCGGGCTCACGGCTACATGTAAAACTTGTTGTCTGGTTCGGTTTGGTCTCTGTGGTGCCGGCAATCGTCGTCGGCGTTTTTTCCGTTTCATTCTTTAATTTTGGAGTGGAGGCTTGGTTCAGTGAGCGTGTTCGCAAGGCGTTGAATGAATCGAGATCTGCCGCTGAAATCTACCTCAAGGAACATCAGCGAAATATTAAGGCCGATGCTATCGCCATGGCGAAGGACTTAAATCGCCAAGTTTTGGCGTTTCAAAACAGTCCCAAGCGGTTCAATCAAACCGTCAAAGTGCAAGCTTCGATTCGTGAATTAAATGAAGCGTTGGTTTTCGATGGAACGGGACAGATCATTGCCCGTGCCGGTTTAACATATCTTCTTGAATTCGAGAAGGTGGCCCCCGGCGCCATGGATACGGCCAGGAGCGGAGAAGTCGCGCTTATGACGAGTGAGAACGATGATCGTGTCCGTGCACTAGTTCGTCTTAGCGGGCCACGAGAGTTATATTTATATGTCGGACGGCTGGTAGACCCCATTGTCCTCAGTCACATGAAGCGGACTGAAGGGGCCGTGAAGGAATTCGAGCAGCTCGAGATCAATCGCTCGGATATACAAATTAATTTCGCTCTGATTTTTGTTGTCGTTGGCTTGTTATTATTATTGGCAGCCGTCTGGATCGGCTTAATGTTCGCTACTCAACTCTCCGTTCCGATCAGCAGCCTAATAGCAGCGACGGAGAAGGTGAGAGCTGGAAATTTAGCGGTTCGCGTATCCGAGGATACACCGGAAGACGAGATCGGCTCGCTTAGTCGTGCATTCAACCGCATGACTAGCGAATTAGAGGGCAATCGGGGTGAGTTACTCGAAGCGAATTTACAACTCGATGAACGCCGGAGGTTTACGGAGACCGTCCTTGAGGGTGTGTCCGCAGGTGTTGTCGGGTTGGATCGGGATGGCAACATCAATCTTCCAAATCAGTCAGCTTCTGAACTTCTAGGAGTCGAACTCGATGAAGTGATCGGTCAACGCATGTCTGATGTTGTGATCGAATTAGCTCCGCTCATTGAGAAAGCTGCAAATACCCACTCAAGGAAATCGATTGAAGGTGAAATTCGAATAACCCGGGATAACGAAACCCATACATTACTTGTCCGCATTGGTTCAGAATGGGCCGAAGGGCACGTTACCGGATTTGTTATCACGTTCGACGATGTGTCACAGTTGCTCGCAGCACAACGAAAGGCTGCCTGGGCAGATGTCGCGAGACGTATCGCGCACGAGATTAAGAATCCACTGACCCCTATCCAGCTCTCTGCAGAACGATTGCGGCGCAAATATATTAACGAAATCGGCAGCGACACAGAAGTTTTCATAAACTGCACGGATACGATTATCCGGCATGTTGAGGATATTGGTCGCATGGTCGACGAATTTTCTAACTTCGCACGTCTACCGGCCCCTAAGATGCGGTCCGAAGATTTGAGTAATTTGTCTCGGCAAGTCGCTTTTCTCTACCGAAACGCTCAACCCAATATCGAATTCGAAAATGAGATACCTTCGGAGCCGATAGAGGTGGTTTGCGACGGCCGTCAATTCAGTCAAGCACTGACCAATCTATATAAGAACGCCGTTGAATCGATTGAGAGTAGAGATATGCCTGAAGAGAAAGGAAAAATCTTACTTTCGCTTTCCGTCGACGATGACCATGTCTCCGTAACAGTCGAAGATAACGGCAGGGGATTGCCAAAGGAAAATCGCGAACAACTCACCGATCCTTATTTCACGACACGCAAGTCAGGAACCGGTTTGGGTTTGGCCATAGTACGCAAGATCATGGAAGATCATGATGGACGGGTCGAGCTTAGGGATGGAAATATGGGAGGCGCTTTGGCACGTCTGCGATTGAGTAGACGGCTAATCTCTTCCGAGAACGCAGACGACGAAATACCGGCAGGCCGTACGGAAATCCATGGCGTTTGATATTCTAATAGTTGACGACGAAACCGATATTCGTCACCTGATAGCAGGTATCCTCGAGGATGAAGGCTACGAGTGCCGAGAAGCGGGTAGCAGCAGCGAAGCCTTTGAGGCGATCCGAAAACGTCAGCCTAATTTGATCGTTCTGGACGTCTGGCTACAAGGTAGCGAGCATGACGGTCTCAAAATGCTTGAGCTGATCCGCAAGGAAAACCCGGAACAGCAAGTGATTATGATTAGCGGCCATGCGACGTTCGATATGGCTGTCAGCGCTACGAAGATCGGTGCCTATGATTTCCTCACCAAACCGTTCAAAACCGATGTGTTGTTGCACACAATCGCCCGGGCGCTGGAAACGGTGCGATTGCGTTCGCAAAATCAAGAGCTCCAGGAATTAACCGGGGGCGATATCATCGAGTTCGGCGGACGTTCGAATGCCGCCAATCAAACACGACAAAAAATCGCGAAGGTCGCTCAGACTGATAGTCGAATTTTAATCAGTGGGCCTCCCGGAGCGGGGAAGAGTGTCCTCGCGCGGCTGATCCATCTTAATTCGCTGCGCAGCAACGGTAATTTTATCGTTTTGAATTGCGCGGGACTCAAAGACTCTAATCTGGAAGCTGATTTGTTTGGCACCGAGGCATCTACGACATCGCCGCGCCGGATTGGCGTATTGGAGAAGGCCCATCGCGGCACTTTAGTTCTGGACGAAGTCGCGGATATGCCACTTGAAACGCAAGGGCGGATCGTTCGAATTTTGCACAATCCGGAATTCAACCGTATTGGCGGCAATAATTCGGTCAATGTCGACACACGGATTATCGCGACGACGAATAAGGAGTTAAAAGAAGAGATAGACTTCGGCCGGTTCCGCGAAGATTTATATTATCGGTTGAACGTTGTCCCCATTCAGGTGCCGCCTTTGTCAGAACGGCGCGAGGATATTCCGGAGCTTGCCACGCGCATTATGGATCGCTCGGCCAGCTCGAAAGGCCGCCGGGCTCGAGATTTAACAGAGGATGCGCTCGCGGCTCTGCAAGCCCATGATTGGCCTGGCAATATTTGGGAGCTGGTGAACGTGATAGAGCGTGTCCTCCTAATCGCTCCAGTCGCAAACGGCGAAGCTGCGACGGAAAGTGATATTTCCGATGCTATTGGTCAAGAAGCAAAAGAACAAAGCTCGACCGGCCGTACGATGAAAGTCATAAACTTGCCCCTTCGTCTGGCAAGGGAAGAATTCGAGAAAGATTATCTGACCTTTCACCTCAGGCGTTTCGATGGAAATATCAGCCGAACGTCGGAATTCGTTGGCATGGATCGAGCAGCACTTCATCGTAAGCTTAAACTCCTCGGCGTTCATGGAACGGCGGAAGGGAAGTAGTTTCATGTCCAAGCAGTTGGGAAACACATGAAGGTCGTCATTTGCGGCGCAGGACAGGTGGGGTTCAGTATTGCCCGTTATCTTTCTGCCGAGGGCAATGACGTCACGGTTATTGATCAATCACCCGACTTGATCGGGAAAGTGAACGAATCCCTTGATGTGCAAGCGATCGTCGGACACGCTTCTCACCCGGATGTGCTTGAGAGCGCCGGCGTTTCGGACGCTGACATGATCATCGCCGTGACCTTTGCGGACGAAGTGAACATGGTCGCTTGCCAGATCGCGCATTCGATTTTCAACGTGCCGACCAAAATCGCCCGTATTCGCCAACAAAGCTATCTTGAGCCGATGTGGGCCGATTTGTTCAGTCGTGATCACATGCCGATCGACGTGATCATTTCGCCGGAACTTGAAGTTGCTCACGCCATTAGCCGGCGATTAGCGGTACCCGGCGCCTTTGACATGATCCCGCTCGCCGACGACCGTGTGCGTGTTATTGGCGTGCGTTGTGGCAAGGATTGCCCGGTTATCAACACGACACTGCGTCAATTAACCGGATTATTTCCCGACCTCAACATTAGTATCGTTGGCATCGTACGCGGCGAAGACGCGTTCGTGCCGCATTCTGCGGATCAAATGTTCGCGGGTGACGAGGTATACTTCGTCGCAGATACTCAACACGTCGCACGAGCGCTCGCGACGTTTGGCCACGAGGAACGCCAAGAGGCATCTCGACGCATCACCATTATCGGTGGCGGTAATATCGGTCTTAACTTGGCACGCTATGTCGAGGAAATGGAGAACGTCACCGGCCGAATCATTGAGCACGATAACGATCGGGCACGTCGGATCGTACCAATGTTACATGATACCCATGTAACCCACGGCGATGCCCTCGACACAGTAATATTAGAAGAAACAAATATTCAGAACGCTGATACAGTCGTATCTGTGAGTAACGACGACGAGACGAACATTCTCGCGTCTCTTTTGGCTAAGCGTTACGGAGTGGAACGTACCATCGCGCTCGTGAATCGCGATACATATACGCCGCTCGTCACAACACTTGGCATTGATGTACTCGTCAATCCACGTGCGATTACAGTGTCTACGATACTTCAGCATATTCGGCGCGGGCGCATCCGCTCGGTCCATTCACTACGCGATGGATTTGCGGAGGTGATTGAGGCCGAAGCGTTAGAGACATCACCCTTGGTTGGAGCGCCTTTATCGGAAATCTCTCTCCCACCGGATGTCATCATCGGCGCCATTGTTCGCGACGGCGAAGTAATTATCGCTAGGTCGACGACGGTGATTGAAAGCGGCGACCGCGTTATCCTCCTTTCGGCGGCGCATTCAGTTAAGAAAGTCGAGAAGATGTTCTCGGTGAGGCTCGAATTTTTCTAACTCTAGCGGCGTGATAAGGATCGATTCCGCGATGGCAAAATTAGCATATGTGAACGGACAGTATGTCCCGCATTCGGTCGCGGCTGTGCATGTCGAGGACCGCGGCTATCAGTTTGGAGACGGAGTTTACGAAGTCGTGAGCGTCGTCAAACGCAGACCGATTGATTTAGAAGGGCATTTAGACCGTTTAGCGCGCTCGCTCTCCGAACTGCGTATCGATTGGCCTGTAAGCCGGCAGGTGCTCGCCATCTTAATGCGCCAATTACTGGTCCGTAATCGCGTGGCCGATGGCTTGATCTATCTGCAAATTACACGCGGTGTGGCGCCTCGTGATCATAAATTTCCAAAAGACGTGAAGCCATCCTTGGTTATGACGACGAAGAAGGTTGTGCATGAAAATTCACCGCGCTTCGCTAACGGCGCGAAAGTCGTCACGATTCCGGATATCCGGTGGGTTCGATGCGATATCAAATCTACGTCTTTGTTGCCGAACTGCCTTGGGAAACAAACTGCTGCCGAAGCTGGCGCATATGAAGCTTGGCAGGTAAACGACGATGGCTACATAACCGAAGGGACTTCATCCAACGCTTGGATCGTCTCCGAAAGTGGGGAATTGATTACCCGTGCTCCGACATCAGAGATTCTCAACGGGATAACAAGACTGACCATTCTGGAAATTGCGAAGGAACGTGGCGTCGCTTTCGCAGAGCGCGCCTTTAGCGTCGACGAAGCAAAATCCGCCCGGGAAGCCTTTACCACGAGCGCGACGTCCTTCGTCACACCAGTGGTTCAGATTGACGATATCCTGATCGGGGATGGGGCTCCGGGCGAGCTTACCCGCAACTTAATTGAACAATATCAAACCTATATTGATGCACTGGAGACGCTCTAATAAACGAATTACGATACTCAAAGGTTTTACATTTCAGTTTTGAGCTATTCTAATCTTGTTATATAGTTAACGCTTGAGACGAAAAAGGAACAAGACTCCGGGTATCTATCGCCGGGGCGAAAAAGCAGGGCGCATCCATGTCTTCTGAAAAAAGTCAAAACTTGCAAGACGTCTTCTTGAATAGCGTCCGCAAGGCGAAAGTTCCCGTCACCATTTTTTTGGTAAACGGCGTGAAACTACAAGGCATCATTACTTGGTTCGACAATTTTTGCGTCCTATTGCGTCGAGATGCACATTCCCAGCTTGTGTATAAGCACGCTATATCGACTGTCATGCCGGCTCAACCCGTGCAACTTTTCGAGCCGAACGCTGGTGAAGAAGAATAGGGGGTCATACACTAACGTATGACAGATTTGCCCGCCCTCACCGATGGCATTCAAACGATTGCGCTGGTAATCGTTCCTGTATTTTCGACGCGCAACGATAAAGGCGACAGTGCCGCCCTAAAGATCGAGGAAGCGGTTGGCCTTGCTGAAGCAATTCAGCTTGAGGTATGCGCTTCGAAAGAAGTGAAACTCACTAAAATTCGTCCCGCGACCTTATTTGGCAGTGGTAAGACAAATGAAATCGGCGCGTTAATTAAAGAAGAGCACGTCGGCGTCACGATTGTCGACCATCCCCTGACGCCGATCCA
>CAXAGK010000071.1:0-11701 GCA_963968305.1 uncultured Rickettsiales bacterium
AAAACGACGTGTTGAAGCGAATCGGTATTCTGCTACTCGCCGTGGCCGCTATCAGCGGCTGCTACTTTCCGAGCGATTTTGAAGCGGATATTGAGATTGACCGGCAAGGGCGCTACCGTTTCACTTATGTCGGCAAGTTGACCGACTTGTCGATGGCGCAACGGATGGCGCGCGGCGATTTACAGGGCACGGCCGTCCTCGGTCGGGTCGAGATCGCCGAACGTGACCTGCGTCGCGACTCGGCGTTCAAGAAAATTACATACGAGGAAAAAGCCCGGTTCGACGTCACTTATCAGCGCGACGGCTATATCATCGGCGAAAAATCGCTTGATTTTATTCGCCTCAACTCGCGGTTTTTGACGTTAAAATACAATAAAAACACCGGAGAAATCACGATCATCGGCGGCAAGCCGAACAAAAATCATGCGGATGCCTTGGAGCAGGCTGGGCTGGAATTCAAGGGCGTCCTGCGCATTTGGACCAACGTGCAACCGAAGAAACACAATTCCAAGGACATCACGACGCGCGGCCAATTGACCGTCTATACCTGGGACATCAAGAACGTGCGCCAAAAGGTACCGATCTTCAAATTCGTGCCGCAGCCTCAGTAAATCTGTAAAGCGACAGGAATAACCTAATGGAAGCGGCCGCATATGTGTCGCTCTTCGTCAGCGCGTTCGCGGCGGCGACGATTCTACCGTTGTCCTCGGAAGCGGTCCTGTCCGCACTCATCGCGGCAGAAGGTTTCGACATTTGGTTTTTGGTCGGTATTGCCAGCATCGCGAACACATTGGGTGCCGCCGTTAATTGGGTATTGGGACGGTACTGCCTGAGATGGCGGGACCATAGATGGTTTCCGGTCTCGGCATACGCGCTGGACCGGGCATCGGAATGGTTCACGCGGTACGGACAAATTTCCTTGTTGTTCGCCTGGGTCCCGATCATCGGCGATCCGCTGACCTTTGCGGCGGGAATATTACGGGTCTCGTTCTTGCGGTTTTTGCTGCTGGTCGCGATTGGCAAGACGCTGCGCTATGTGGCTGTCGCGCTATTGGCGGAACGTGTGCTCACATGAAAAAGGCCTGCGAAAAGCCGGCCTCTCTCGTCCCTATCGATCAATCGGATCAAGCAGCGTAAACGCCCGCCGCTTTCACGTTATCGTCGACATATTCCTCGAACTGTTTGAAGTTCGCTTCGAAGCGTTGCGTGAGGTCACGTGCCGTTGTGTCGTAGGCGTTTTTGTCACTCCAAGTCTCGCGCGGTTGCAGCACTTCGTTCGGTACGTCCGGGCAGACTTGCGGCACGTTGAGGCCGAAGTTCGGATCCGCCGTCGTCGCCACTTCCGCCAACCGGCCGTCGAGGGCCGCGCGGACCATGGCCCGTGTGTAGTCGATCTGCATCCGCTTGCCGGTGCCATAGGCACCGCCCGACCAACCGGTGTTCACCAGCCAACATTTGGCGCCGGTCTTGGCAATCCGCTCACCGAGCATCTTTGCGTAGACCGACGGATGGCGCGGCATGAAGGGTGCGCCGAAGCACGTCGAGAAGGTCGCTTGCGGCTCGGTCAGGCCTCGCTCAGTGCCCCCGACGCGCGCAGTATATCCCGACAGGAAGTGATACATCGCTTGATCAGCCGACAAGCGGCTTATAGGAGGCAGCACGCCGAAGGCGTCGGCCGTTAGCATCACCACGTTCTCCGGCTGTCCGCCGACACCGCTCATCTCTACATTCGGGATGAACGACAAGGGGTATGACGCACGGGTATTCTCCGTGAGCGATCCATCATCGAGGTTCAGCACCCGGGTATTCGGGTCCATCACCACATTCTCCAAGATCGTGCCGAACATACCGCATGTCGCGAAAATTTCCGGCTCGGCCTTAGCCGAGAGATTGATGACCTTGGCGTAGCAGCCACCTTCGAAGTTAAAGACACCGTCTTCAGTCCAACCATGTTCGTCATCGCCGATCAAGGTACGGGTGCCGTCCGCGGACAAGGTCGTCTTCCCCGTTCCGGAAAGACCGAAGAAAATTCCGACATCGCCCTTCTCGCCGATATTGGCGGAGCAGTGCATGGGCAAGACGTTGCGGTCTGGCAGCACGTAGTTGAGATAGCTGAAGACTGACTTTTTGATTTCACCCGCGTATTGCGTACCGGCGACCAGAACCATGCGTTCTTTGAAATTCATCATGATCGCGCAGTCGGAATTCACGCCGTCGCGTTCCGCATGTGTCTTGTAGTAAGGCGCATTGAGGATCGTCAATTCTGGTGTGAAAGACGACATCTCTTCCGCCGTTGGCTGGCGGAACATGTTGCGCGCGAACAGACTGTGCCAAGGGCTTTCACTAATTACGCGGACCTTCAACTGATAGGCCGGATCAGCGCCGGCGACGAGGTCCTGTACGTAAACATCGCGGCCTTGAAAATACGCGAGCATTTGTAGACGGAGCGCCTCAAACCGGGCTTCGGTGTTCGATTTGTTGACCGCACCCCACCAGATTTTGTCGCGCGTGGTTTCTTCTTCGATGATGTATTTATCGTTAGACGACCGGCCTGTATAAGCGCCGGTCTCCACGACCAAAGAACCACCTTTCGCTACCGTTCCGCGTCCCTGGCGGATGGTTGCTTCGTAAAGCGCTTCGGCACCCAGATTCCAGTGAACCGCGGCCTCGTTGTTGAGGCCATGATTCTCCAGGCCGAATTGACTGTGTTGCTGCAATTGTCCCATCCCTTTTGCGCACGGAGCGGGTAATGCCCGCACATCCCTTATATTAAGTGTGTTGATACCTATGTTACACGACGGAAATCAACAGTGACCTGATGTCACATTGCGAATTTCTTTCGTTAATGTGAAAGTTTCTTGACTTTGACGTTCGTTTGACGGGCTCAGCTTTGCCCTTTCTGAATATACTTGGTCATCGTTTTCGCGACAGCCTCCGGATCCGTGCCACCCCTGAACATCGTCAAGAAACCGCCATCGTCGCCCATAAAGTAGACGAAATTAGAGTGATCCATCAAATATTCGCTGGCATCTTCGTCCTTCGCTTTGCGGTAAAATACGCGGTAACTCTTGGCTACGGCGGCGATTTCAGCGAGTGAGCCCGTCAGGCCGATGAACCGGGGGTGAAACTGCGCGACATACTCCGCCAGGAACTCCGTCGTATCGCGTTCCGGATCAATAGTGATGAACAGAGGCTGAACCTTATCCGCTTGCGGCCCCAGCGCGTCGATAGTCGCGGCCATATTCGCCAATTCGGTCGGACAGACGTCCGGACAGTAGCCATAGCCGAAATAGATGTAGAGATAGCGCCCCTTATAGGCCGCATCGGACAC
Organism: uncultured Rickettsiales bacterium; assembly: GCA_963968305.1. Classification (GTDB taxonomy): domain Bacteria; phylum Pseudomonadota; class Alphaproteobacteria; order UBA8366; family UBA8366; genus UBA6544. Next base: position 3,332 of record CAXAGK010000071.1, read on the forward strand.
TTTTTCGCCCAAGTGATTCGTCAACGCGAAGGGACCGCCGATTTTGACAGCCGCCGATAGACCAGCACCTTCCGCAGTTTCGGTTGTTCGAGTATCGGCTATCCGCTGCCATGCCACGAACGCCGTGACGGCAATAGCGCCGAGCGCAATCAACATGATACCAATTTGCGCGATGGTCGGGGTACGCTCCATCTGTTGGCGTGTCCCATGGAAGCAATGACGAAACCCATGTTATTGCTCCCAACGAGACCGGCGCGAGTGGACAAATCGACGCAGTGGCCAGTTTTCACTGAACTGTGATCAACAGTTTCTATTATTAAGCCTGCTCTAGTTTGCCCCGTTCTTGCCTCATTCTCGCCCTGACTTATTCCGATTGTGGGATTTGGTTATGAGTTGCTAAACTCCGAGGTGGAAAAACCAATGCATCAAACAATAGCTCTGGTCGATGACGACCAAAATATCCTGACGTCCGTTTCGATGGCGCTCGAAGCGGAAGGGTTTCACGTCCGTACCTACAAAGACGGCGAAGATGCGCTGCGTGGGTTGTCGCGCCAGCCGGTGGACCTGGCTGTGCTCGACATTAAGATGCCTCGGATGGACGGCATGGAATTGCTACAAAAATTGCGGAAATCGACGCAAATGCCTGTGATATTTTTGACGTCGAAAGATGACGAGGTCGACGAAGTTTTGGGCTTGCGCATGGGCGCGGACGACTACATCAAGAAGCCATTTTCACAACGCTTGTTGATAGAACGTATACGGACCTTGCTGCGCCGCTTGGACGGTGCGGAAAATGGCGAGGCCTCAGGTGAAGAAACGCTCGTTCGAGGTGACCTTGTGCTTGACCCTGATCGGCACCTCTGTATGTGGAGCGGCGGCGAAGTGCCACTGACGGTGACGGAGTTTCTCCTCATCAAGTCGTTGGCGCAACGTCCAGGCCATGTGAAGACCCGCGATCAGCTCATGGATGCCGCCTATGGAGAGAGTATCTACGTGGATGATCGCACGATCGATAGCCATATCAAGCGATTGCGGGCAAAGTTCCGCCAAGTCGATTCCGGCTTTGCCCAGATCGAGACGCTGTATGGAGTCGGTTACCGTTATCGAGACTCGTGAACCTGAAATCCGCCGCCGATAAGGAGCTGTCCCACACAGTGGCCCGCCGCCGCCGGCGGGTATCTCCGATTACGCGGCGTATTCTCGCCATCAATATGGTCGCGCTGCTGATTCCCATCGGCGGGCTCCTCTATCTCGGGCCGTATCGCGATGGATTGGTCGATTCCGAACTCGAAGCCTTGCGGCTGCAGGCGGACACCTTCGCGGGAGCCATCGGTGAAGGGGCGATTGAGATCACACCGACGGGCCGGCAATTAGTAAACCTGCAGATTGCGCGGCAAATCGTATGGCGGCTCAGCGCGCCTTCGGGTATTCGCTCGCGGTTGTTCGCGCCGAACGGCGCCTTGATCGCCGACAGCCGTTATTTGATGGGAACTCGTTTTGCGGTTCAGGTGCAAGAGCTCCCCCCGCCGGAAGAACCGAATTGGCTGATCCGAACCGCTTCCAGATTGATCAATTGGGTATCCTCCTTGTTGCCGGAAAACCGAAAGTTCGAGCGCTTCGTCGAAAAACACAATCAAAGCGCCGCGGATTTCGTCGAAGTTCAAGAAGCGCTGGCGGGAGAGACCACGGGTTACGTGCGGCGTTCCGAGACTAAGACTTTGATCTTGTCCGTCGCTGTTCCGGTGCAGCGCTACCGACACATCCTCGGCGCCCTGATGGTGTCGAAGGACGATACAGCGGTCAAAGCCGCAATGAGCGAGGTCCGCTTAACCGTTGTCGCGGTGTTTGGCGCGGCCCTAGTCGTGACAATTTTACTCTCCATCTACCTTGCCGGAACACTCGCCCGTCCGGTCCTACGATTGGCGACGGCGGCGGAGCGTGTGCGCCGAGGATTGGGGCGCGGGTCGGAAGAGATTCCCGACTTTACCGGTCGTGACGACGAGATCGGCGACCTATCCGGTGTTTTGCGTGAGATGACCGAGTCGTTGCACGATCGAATGGACGCGATCGAGCGATTTGCAGCCGATGTCAGCCATGAGATTAAAAACCCCCTGACTTCGCTGCGCAGTGCCGTGGAGACTGCGGCGCGGGTCAGTGATCCCGATCAACAAAAGAAGTTGATGAATATCATCCAAGAAGACGTGCAACGCCTGGATCGACTAATCACCGATATTTCCAACGCCTCGAGACTCGATTCAGAATTGAGCCGGGCGGAAACGGAAACCATCGACATGGCGGCCATGTTGGATGCGCTATGCGAAATCTACAGTGCGAGCGATACCGATATAGTTGTCTCTGTCGAGATATCGGGCGAACCTCCATTCCCCGCGAAGGCCATGGAAGACCGGCTTGTGCAGGTGTTTCGCAACCTGATTCAGAATGCCATCAGTTTCAGTCCGCGAGGTGGCCGCGTCGCGATGCATCTGTCCCGCCGGGAAGCGGATATCGAGATCGACGTTATCGACGAAGGTTCGGGATTACCCGAAGGTAAATTAGAGGCGGTTTTTGATCGGTTCTATTCCGAGCGCCCGGAAGGGGAGAAGTTCGGCACCCATTCAGGATTGGGCCTGTCTATTTCGAAACAGATTATCGAAGCGCATGGCGGAACGATCCGGGCGGAGAATAGATATAAGGCAAATGGCGCAATAAGCGGAGCGCGATTTATCGTCCGCTTGCCGATCTCGGAAGATTGACACGGCGCGGTGCGAGTCGCAGGTTTGCACTCGATGGAAACAGTTCACGCAACAGCGGTAATGATCGAAGAGAAGGGTGTGTTATTGCGCGGCCCGTCCGGATCGGGGAAATCGGATTTGGCGCTGCGCTTGATTAACGACGGCGCCATTCTCATCGCTGATGATCGCACCGCATTGACCCATCGCGACGGTGCCGTCGTCGCACAATGTCCAGCGTCGATTGCGGGGCAACTGGAAGTGCGCGGCATCGGCATCGTGGATTTGCCTTATATCGAGGAAGCCGCCCTCTCGATGATCGTCGATTTGGTCAGCTCGGACCAAGTCGACCGACTTCCCGCAAAGCGTATGGAGGAATTGCTGGGCTGCCGAATTTCGAGCATTACCCTGGCGCCGTTCGAGGCATCGGCGCCAGCGAAGATTAAAATGGCGATACGCCTGCCGGCAGAGGGATATCCACTGTGAGGCAAAACGATCATGACGGACGGATTGTTTTGGTCACAGGCATGTCGGGCGCCGGGCGTTCCTCGACCTTGCATGTTTTCGAAGATATCGGTTTCGAAGCCGTCGATAATTTACCTCTCTCCCTTTTAGGTAACCTCGTACAGGGGGCGGCGTCGGGGCAGGCCTTGGCGATCGGTGTGGATATCAGAACGCGGGATTTTGCCAATGACGCCTTCGAGCTGGAGTTGACGCGGCTGCGCGGACAAGGCGAATTCTCCGTCTCCACGATCTTTCTCGATTGTGACGAAGATGTGCTGATCAAGCGCTATACGGAAACCCGACGGCGGCATCCATTGGCGGATGACCGGCCGTTGGCGGATGGGATCAAGCTCGAACGGCGTATGCTTGAGCCGGTGCGGGACCGCGCGGATATCTTGATCGACACCAGTCACCTGACGCCATGGATATTAAAGCGGCAATTGATGGAGCGTTTCGCGCGAAAGGATGTCTCCGTCCTCAGCATTTTCGTTACGTCGTTTTCGTATCGCCAAGGTGTCCCACGCGAAGCGGATTTGGTTTTTGATGTTCGGTTTCTCCGCAATCCTCACTACGATTCCGAATTGCGCCCGTTGACGGGCCGCGATTCGCGTGTTGCAAATTACATTGCGGAAGATCCGGACTTCTCCGCGTATATGGAAAGTTTGAAAGCAATGCTCGATTTATTGCTGCCACGCTTTGAGGCCGAGGGGAAAAGCTACCTCACAATCGCCATCGGCTGCACCGGTGGAAAGCATCGGTCGGTCTATGTCTGTGAATTGTTGGGTGAATGGATCGAACAAATGGGTAAGCGCGTTCAATTGCATCACCGCGATCTTGAATCACAGATGCATACGGAAAATGGATAGGGCGGAGGCATTACCATGATAGGTGTCGTATTGGTCACGCATGGTCGCCTCGCCGAGGAATTCGTCGGCGCCTTGGAGCATGTCGTCGGCGCGCAAGATCAAATGCTTGCCATTTGTATTGAATCGGATGATGACATTGAGGCCTGTCGTTCGGAGATTCTCTCGGCTGTCTCCGAAGCGGACAGCGGTGACGGTGTCATTCTATTAACCGATATGTTCGGTGGAACACCCTCGAATTTGGCCATATCCGTGATGGAACAGGCCAACGTGGAAGTGGTCGCGGGGATTAATTTACCGATGTTGATCAAGCTGGCGACGTCACGGGACGGAAACTCCTTGGCGGAAGTCGCGATATGCGCTCAGGAGGCCGGGCGGAAGTATATCAACGTCGCGTCAACATTATTGGCAAGCCGGGATGCGAAATGAGCAGTGCCTCCCGACAGCTGGAAATTATGAACCAGAAAGGATTGCATGCGCGCGCGGCGGCGAAATTCGTGAAAGTGGCGGGCGCATATGCGGCCGAAATAAATGTATGCCTCGGCAGCACGGAAGTTTGCGGCACATCGATCATGGGATTGATGATGTTGGCCGCAAGCAAGGGAACCATCATTTCGGTACGCGCTGACGGCGAGGATGCCGAGACAGCGGTCGAGGCCTTGTCGGTATTGGTAAGAAATTGGTTCGATGAAGATTGATGCGAGGACCACGGAACGGGAAGTAATATTCGACGGCGTCGGTGTTGCTGCGGGTATTGCGATCGGACCCGCCCATGTGGTGGAGAGCGGCACCTTGAACGTGCCGGAATACAAGCTTGCCCGGAACCAAGTTCCAGCTGAGATCGAGCGATTCCATGACGCGCTAGAGCGGTCCAGGGTCCAGATTGAAAAACTCAGGGGTAAGACTCGAAATCTGCCGCCGGCGGTTGCGGAGGAACTCGGATTTCTCCTTGATGCTCATTTGCAAATGCTCGCGGGGTCACGATTGGTTCGCGGTGTCGAGCGCCGCATTCAAGAAGATCGGCGTAACGCGGAGGCCGCCATTCAATCTGAAATCTCCGGTATCGTCCGCGGCTTCGCCGAGTTGGACGACACCTATATGGCGGCGCGGATGCAGGATATTCGCGATGTCGGAACGCGCGTCATTCGGAGCCTCACGAAGGCGCAATACCAAGAGTTCAAGATGGCGCCAAAGGGCAGTGTCATCGTCGCGTCGGAAATAACACCGGCGGATACTGCGCTCATGGAACCCGGCGAAATCGCCGGGTTCGCCACCGACATGGGCGGTGCTGAAGGACATACTGCAATCATGGCGCGGTCACTTGAGCTGCCGGCAGTGCTGGGTGTGCCGGACCTTTCGGCGTCGATTAACTCCGGCGACGCCCTCATCGTGGACGGCACCACGGGGCGGATCGTCGTCAATCCATCGCATGAGACGCTGCAGTTCTACCGCAATCGGCGATCGCGACTGTTGCGCCAGCGGCGTCGCCTAAAGCGGTTACGCACTTTGCCCGCCGTGACATTGGACGACACAAGGGTAGCGCTTCACGCCAATCTGGAATTACCGCGTGAGATCGACCTCGCGATAGCATCGGGTGCCGAAGGCATCGGCCTATTACGCACCGAGTTCTTGTTTATGAACCGTGAAACACCGCCCGACGAAGAGGAGCAGTACGCGACGTTGCGCAAGCTGGTGGAAGGAATGAACGGCCAACCGGTAACGATCCGAACGCTGGATGTCGGCGGTGAGAAATTGGCCTATTCGCTCGGCGAACACATGGCGGAATCGGTGAATCCGGCGTTAGGTCTGCGTGCCATCCGATTCTCTCTACGCCAACCCAAACTATTCGAATCCCAGATCTCGGCGATTCTACGCGCCAACGCCCATGGCCCGATCCGGATGTTGCTGCCGATGATCTCGACGGTGGGTGAAGTGCAGGAAGTCCGCGAAATCGTGGCCCGGGTGAGGCGCCGGCTGCGCCGCCGAGGCATGAATGTTGGCGATCAGATGCCGCCCATCGGCGTTATGATCGAAGTGCCGGGTGCGGCGCTGGCGGCAGATGCACTGGCGGGAGTATCCGATTTCTTTGCCGTCGGCACCAACGATCTCACCATGTATACATTGGCTATCGACCGGTCGGACGAGCAGGTGGCACATCTCTATGATCCGCTCCATCCGGCCGTCCTCCGGCTCATACAATTCTCCGCCCAAGCGGCGTTAAGGGCTCGCATACCGATCAGCCTGTGCGGCGAGATGGCGGGTGACCCCCGGTATACCGCCTTGTTGTTGGGCCTAGGTGTGCGGGAATTATCGATGTCTTCGGCCAGTCTACCGCGGGTCAAACAGCAAGTCCGTTCCCTTGATCTGACGGCCTCTACACGCCGGGCCGAAATGATCATGGATCAAGCAGATCCGAACAGAATCGAAATGCTGCTCGACAATTTTAACGCCCAAATTTAGACATTCCGCCGAAGTTCGATTTCGAGCATCGCTTGTGAGAGAGCGGGCAGCTTGCTATACCCCCCGCCAAACGAGCCCGCAGCTCGGGCGAAATCCTAACTTGGAAGGCAGAAATGAGCGAATCCCAGGACTACAAAGTTGCCGATATCACGCTCGCGGATTGGGGACGTAAGGAAATTGCGATCGCCGAGACGGAAATGCCGGGATTGATGGCCCTGCGGGAAGAATTCGGCCCATCGCAGCCGCTTGCGGGCGCGCGCATCGCCGGTTGTTTACATATGACCATTCAAACGGCGGTATTGATCGAAACGCTGACAGCGCTTGGTGCCACGGTCCGCTGGTCGTCATGCAATATTTTCTCGACTCAGGATCATGCTGCGGCCGGTATTGCCGCGACCGGTGTTCCAGTCTTCGCTTGGAAAGAGGAGAGCGAGGAAGAGTTCTGGTGGTGCATCGATCAAACGATCGAGGGGCCGGATGGATGGCGGCCCAACATGATCCTCGACGATGGCGGTGATCTAACCCAATTGATGCACGAACGGACGCCGGAATTGCTGGACGATGTGCGCGGCATCTCCGAAGAGACAACCACCGGTGTGCTGCGCCTCCATGAGATGGAGAAAGACGGTTCCCTTAAGGTGCCCGCGATCAACGTCAACGATTCGGTGACCAAGTCCAAGTTCGACAACAAATACGGATGTCGGGAAAGCTTGGTTGACGCCATTCGTCGCGCGACAGATGTGATGATGGCAGGCAAGGTTGCCGTGGTTTGCGGCTTCGGTGACGTCGGTAAGGGCTCCGCCGAAAGTTTACGAAACGGCGGTTGCCGGGTCCTCGTGACGGAAGCCGATCCGATCTGCGCATTGCAGGCCGCGATGGAAGGCTTCGAGGTCGTGACGATGGTGGACGCCGCATCGCGCGGCGATATTTTCGTCACCGCGACGGGCAATATCGACGTTATTACGCTAGACCATATGCGGGAGATGAAGGACCGGGCGATTGTCTGCAATATCGGACATTTCGATTCCGAAATCCAAGTAGCCGCCTTGCAGAATTATACATGGGACAACATCAAGCCACAGGTTGATGAGATCGTTTTCCCCGACGGCAAACGCATGATCTTGCTCGCGGAAGGCCGCTTGGTGAATTTGGGCTGTGCGACGGGACACCCAAGTTTCGTTATGAGTGCCTCGTTCACCAACCAGGTTCTGGCGCAAATCGAGCTTTGGCAGAATGCTTCCGAGTATGATCGAAAAGTCTATGTGCTACCGAAGCATTTGGATGAAAAGGTCGCGGCCTTGCATTTGGAGAAGTTGGGCGTGCAATTGACCACGCTCTCCGCGGAACAGGCGGCCTATATCGGTATCAGCGAAACCGGCCCGTTCAAGGCCGACACGTATCGCTATTAGGCAATCGCGGCGCGGCGGGCCGATCAAAATTCTTGTCCGGGACCCATCGCGGTCTTAGACTTCCCGCCGTGACGCGCCTTTTATTCCTTCTTTTGGCGGTCCTGATTATTCAGTGGCCAGCCTTGGCACTTGCTGCGACTGCTGTGGAAATGAGCATTTCTTGGCAGCTCCTCGCGATGGTGATCTTATTGGCGGCGGCCGTCGGGTTTCTATGGTTTGAATTGCGTGGCGCTGAAGGAAACCTAGCCGGCGCCCACGAAACCATCGCTAAACACGATTCGGGAAAACAGGATTTACTCGATCACGAACAGCAACTCCGTGCCGTGATCGACGCTATACCGTTCCCTGTCTGGTGGCGTCGGCAGGATTTGACGCTAATCGGATGCAATACTGCTTATTGCGAAA
>CAXAGK010000072.1:0-11699 GCA_963968305.1 uncultured Rickettsiales bacterium
GCGGCACCATCAGCAACCACCTGGCCCTGAGAGTCAGTGGCTGCCGAACTCTGACTTTCTTTTTCGCCGGATTTACCCGCGCCGCCCGAGAATACGAGCAGTTTGGAGCTCCGCATGAAGCCGGTGCTGGCGACCTTCTGGATCGCTGCGATGGCGTCAGCAGTGCTTGTGTTTGTCCCGCCATCATCTTCATGAACACCGCGCCCGAGAGTATCGGGAAGCATGTCGCTCGCCTCCGCGTGGGCAAGATCGTTGCGGCTAAGATAGCTGATCGCGACTTCGCGGAAGATGTAATCGAGCACCGACGTCGCCATTTTGATCGTATCGTTACCCTCGACGATGCCCGACGGCTCGAAGCGGGTGAAGGTGAACGCCTCGACAAATTCTTCCAACGGCACGCCGTATTGCAGGCCAATGGAGATGGCGATGGCAAAATTGTTCATCAAGCTGCGGAAGGCGGCGCCTTCCTTGTGCATGTCGATAAATATCTCGCCCAGTCGTCCGTCTTCGTACTCGCCGGTGCGCAGATAGACCTTGTGGCCGCCGACAATGGCCTTTTGGGTATATCCCTTGCGCCGGGTTGGGAGGCGGTCGCGCTCGGTAACGCGTTCAATGATTCGCTCGACGATTTTCTCCGCGATGATCGGTGTTGCAGCGGCGTTCGGCGCTTCGAGCACCTCTTCCGCCAAATCCTCGTCGTCCAACAAGGCGGACTGCAAAGGTTGGCTAAGTTTTGAGCCATCGCGATAGAGGGCATTGGCCTTCAGGCCGAGACGCCAAGATAAGAGGTACGCGTTTTTGCAATCCTCTACCGTGGCGGTGTTCGGCATATTGATGGTTTTGGAAATCGCGCCCGTGATGAAAGGTTGCGCCGCCGCCATCATGCGAATGTGGCTCTCAGCGGAGAGATACCGTTTACCAATTCGGCCGCAGGGGTTGGCGCAATCAAAGACCGGTAGATGCTCGTCCTTCAGGTAAGGGGCACATTCCAAGGTCATGGCACCGCAGCAAAAAGTGTTCGCGGCGTTGATATCCTGTTTCGAGAAACCGAGATGGGCGAGTAAGTCGAAGCTCAAATCGTTGAGCAGCGCATCCGTCAAACCTAAAGTGCCCTTGCAGAACTCTTCGCCGAGGGACCATTTGTTGAACGCAAACTTAATGTCGAAACTACTGGCGAGGCCTTCTTCCAAGGCGGTCAGGACATCATCCGTGAAGCCTTTGGCCTTCAGTGTTTCGTGATTGATGCCGGGGCTGTTCTTCAGGGTGCCATGGCCGACCGCGTAGTCGATGATCTCAGTCACCTGACTGTCGCTATAGCCGAGGCTGCTGAGCGCGGAGGGAACCGTCCGATTGATGATCTTGAAGTAACCGCCACCCGCGAGCTTCTTGAATTTAACGAGAGCGAAATCCGGCTCAATGCCGGTAGTGTCGCAATCCATCACCAAGCCGATCGTGCCGGTCGGCGCGATAACGCTGGTCTGGGCGTTCCGGTAGCCATGCTTGCGGCCGAGGTCGTAGGCCCGATCCCATGCGGCTACAGCTGCCTTCGTGAGCTCTGTTTGCGCACAGGATTTGTGATCGAGCGGGACTGGGGGGATAGATAATCCGTCATAACCGTCCGCTTTTCCGTGAGCCGCCAAGCGGTGATTAGCGATTACCCGGAGCATGGCCTCGCTATTTTCCGCATAGCGAGGAAAAGCACCAAGTTCTTCCGCCATCTCCGCCGATGTCGCGTAGGACACGCCGGTCATAACAGCGGTCAGAGCCCCGCAGATCGCACGGCCTTCGTCGCTGTCGTAGGAATGGCCAGCCGCCATCAGGAATCCACCGATATTTGCGTAGCCGAGACCGAGGGTGCGGAACTCGTATGAGAGTTGTGCAATTTGCTTCGACGGGAATTGCGCCATCAAAACCGAAATCTCGAGGGCGACGGTCCAAAACCGCACCGCGTGCTCATAGGATTCGATATCGAGCGATCCGTCTTCTTTTTGGAACGCCATCAAGTTGAGCGATGCGAGATTACACGCCGTATCATCCAGAAACATGTATTCGGAGCACGGGTTTGACGCATTGATGCGACCGCTGACGCCGCAGGTATGCCACTCGTTGATGGTGGTATCGAACTGCAATCCCGGATCTGCGCAAGACCAAGCGGCATAACCGATCTGTTCCCAAAGATGCCGAGCCGAGGTTTCTTTGGCGACGGCGCCGTTGGTGCGCATGGTTAGCGCCCACGGTCCGTCCGCTTCGACGGCTTTGATGAAATCATTGGTGATGCGCACAGTATTGTTAGAATTTTGCCCGGAAACCGTCAGATAGGCATCCGAATCCCAATCCGTGTCATAAGTCTTGAAAGAAACCTCAGTGTGGCCCTGACGCGCGAATTCTATGATGCGCAGGATGTAGTTTTCAGGCACGGCGGCTTCGCGCGCGGCGATGATCGCTTTGCGGAGTTCCGGGTTTTTCTTCGGCGTGAAGCGATCTTCATCGTCGCTCGCGCAGCAAACGTTCATGATTCGGTTCAGATGCTTTTCGCACATCTTCGAGCCGGAGACGAGTGCCGCGACCTTTTGCTCCTCCAGAACCTTCCAATTTATGAAGCTCTCGATATCCGGATGATCAATGTCGAGAACGACCATTTTGGCCGCGCGGCGCGTCGTGCCACCGGATTTAATCGCTCCCGCGGCGCGGTCGCCAATTTTCAGGAAGCTCATCAAGCCCGAGGAACGCCCGCCGCCGGATAACGGCTCGCCGTCACCGCGAACGCGAGAGAAGTTGGTGCCGGTGCCGGAGCCGTACTTAAATAGTCGTGCTTCACGAACCCATAGGTCCATGATGCCATTCTCGGTGACTAAGTCATCGTCGACTGATTGGATAAAACAAGCATGTGGTTGCGGATGCTCGTAAGCCGAATCGGAAAGGGTCAACTCACCGGTTTGATAGTCCACATAGTGATGGCCCTGTCCCGGTCCATCGATGCCATAGGCCCAGTGCAGGCCAGTATTGAACCATTGCGGTGAGTTGGGTGCGGACATTTGATTAGCCAGCATGAAGCGCATCTCGTCGTAATAGACGCGGGCGTCTTGTTCCGAATCGAAATAGCCGCCTTTCCAACCCCAATAAGTCCAAGTGCCGGCCAGACGGTCAAAAACCTGCTTGGCGCTGCTTTCTCCGACGCTACGTTCATCCTTCGGCCGTTTGACGATGGCGTCCGTGTCGGGTTCTGCGCGCCACAACCACTGGGGGATGTCGCTCTCTTCCACTTTGCGGAGATCCGCTGGAATACCCGCTTTGCGGAAGTACTTCTGCGCGAGCACATCGCACGCCACTTGGCTCCAGCTCGTGGGCACTTCAATATTCTCAGCTTGGAACACGATGGAGCCGTCGGGATTTCGGATTTCGCTATTTGTGTGGCGAAACTCCATATCCGCATATGGTGACGAATCATACTTCGTGAAGAGACGCGTAAAGCGCATTGGGTAACCTCCCCAGACGTGTGGCCACTTTTCGGGCCCGGTAGGAACGTCCCGCCTCTCCAGCAGACATTCCCTTTTAAAACTTTATATTCCCCGGTCGCCGCATAACGGCGAGCACCTACCAGCCCGTTAGTATTTGGTCTTTTGCCCCATATCCAGTAGGTATCGTGATGGTAGCCACAACCTGTTGAGCAATGCAATATATTTTGTGGTAGGGAAGTGATTTTTTATTAGATATTGTGGAACGAAGTATAAATTCGGTCGGATCGAAGGATTCGTTTCGAAATGCTCAATAAAGTGTGCAGCGCTATAGCCCTACTTGCTTTTGAAGCGTGGATGCTGGACGGCGCTGGTCGCTGGTGCCATATTGGGTTCGATAAGTTAGTGAGGAAGGGCGTTTCCCGATGGCGACGGCAATTACGCATGTTTTGACTTGGTTGCGCGGCGAGCAGGTCGGCGTGGATTCTGAAGGCAACAAATACTATCACGAGCGGCGCGTTCCGACGGGACGTCGTCGACGGCGTTGGGTTGTCTATGATGGTGTCGAGGAAGCGAGCCGCGTCCCACCCGAATGGCATGGATGGCTCCACTACACTGTAGATGAGATGCCAAGCGCCGATGGGCCGCCAGCGAAACAGTGGCAACGTGAGCACCTTCCCAATTTGACCGGCACCGATGCGGCCTACCGCCCGCCGGGTCATACTTTGGAAGGCGGCCGCAGATCCTCGGCGACCGGCGATTACGAGCCATGGTCTCCCAACTGAGGCGAGATTTTCTGTGACGCTCGAAATCCGGAATATACTCATCGGATCGTTTGTCGTGGTTGTCGGCGCGTTGTTTTTGGTATTCTCGTCTCGCGGTGGCGTTGAAGCGGGTGTGGATGGATATGAACTCCGCGCGATCTTTCAGAGTATTGACGGCGTATCGGTGGGAACCGACGTTCTGCTTGTGGGCATTAAGGTCGGTAAAGTAACTGAACTGAAACTTGTGCCCGACGGGCATCAAGCCGAGATTGCCATGCGGATTCGCAGCGATATCGAATTACCGACCGACAGTATTGCACTCATCGTTAGTGCCGGCATGTTGGGCGGCAAATATATCAAGCTGGAGCCTGGCGGTGAGACGGAAGTGTTCGCCGCCGGAGATTATTTCGAGTATGTGCAGGGATCGGTCATTTTCGAGGAGTTGCTGGAGAAGATCGTCCTTGATGCAGAGGGGCGACGCCAAAGAGCGAAAAAGGCTAAAGCCGCTGCGTCCGAATCGGAACCGGCAAAGAAGAACAATCCCTTTGGGAGCCTGTTGAAATGAAGCGAAATGTCATCGAGAGTGTATTGGGCGGCGTCGTGTTGTTAGTTGCGGGCCTATTCCTAGTATTCGCTTATCTCGGCAGCGACATTCGTCCGATCCAAGGCTACGAAGTGACGGCGAAATTTAACGCGATAGATGGATTGACGGTGGGAAGCGACGTTCGAATCGGCGGCGTGAAAGTCGGTAGTGTCATTGAGCAAACCATCGACACGAAGGATTTTAGAGCGGTCGTGAAACTGGCGATCTTGTCCGAAGTGTCACTGCCCTCCGACACGCTGGCGAGTGTCACGAGCGCCGGCCTACTGGGCAATAAGTACATCAAGCTTGAGCCGGGTGGCGCCAAAGAGAATATCGCCGGTGGTGCCGAGATCAAACGGACTAAAGATGTGATCTCTATGGAAGAACTCCTTGGTAAGGTGATCTTCCTGGTGACGGACGAATCGCCGGCGCAGTAGAGGTCCGCTCATTCCTAATTTCACCATTCATCAATTGATTCGAGCAGTTAGTTTCTGCACCACTTTGTTGCTATGTCTGATTGCCGTGGAATCTGTGGCGATCGAAGGGAAGGCCGTAGTCTTAAAGGGCCTTGATAAAGTCACCGCGCGTGTATCGAAATTCGAAGCGGCGATCGGGGACACTGTGCGATTTGGCTCCCTGCAAATCGTGCCGCGCGCGTGCGGCCGCACGCCACCGGAAGAACCACCCGAATCGACGGTCTATCTCGACATTACCGATCTGCGTCCAGGCGGTGCTCCGGTGGATCTATTCCACGGATGGATGTTCGCCTCGAGCCCGGCGTTGAATGCGCTGGAACACCCTGTCTACGACGTTTGGGTGTTGGAATGTAAGGTTCTGGTTGGGGACGATGTCCAACAACAGTAGAGGCGAAGGCCCGCTTGCGCTATTGCGCCAGAATGGCTTCGAGATCGTCGTCCGTATATTCCATATTGAAGGTTGCGTCGATTTTTAACGCCGCTGCCAACAAACCGCGATATTCGCTGCGCGGCACTTCAACGGCACCGAACCGGCTGAGGTGTTTGGTGATGAATTGCGTATCGATAAAGGCGAAGCCGCCAACGCTAAGACGCGCCGCCAAATGTACGAGGGTGACTTTACTGGCATCCGTCTCACGGCTGAACATGCTCTCGCCGAAGAACACGCCCTTCAGGGAAATACCGTATAGCCCGCCCACTAAGTCGCCGTCGCGCCAACATTCGACACTGTGGGCGTGGTCTTTAAAATGGAGTGATGTGTAAAGATCGACGATGCGGTCGTTTATCCAGGTTCGGGGGCGGTCGTTGGTGGCTTCGGCACAGCCTTCGATTACCCCGGAAAAGTCCCGGTTGACGGTGACATTAAACTGCCCGCTGCGTATCGTCCGCCGCAACCGTTTCGGCACATGGAATTTCTGCATTGGGATGATGCCGCGCATACGCGGGTCGACCCAAACCAATTCTGGATCGTCACGGTCTTCCGCCATCGGAAACACGCCGATACTATAGGCGCGAAGCAACATATCCGGGGTGAGGTCGGGCATCTCCATAAGGTTTGATCCGCTCGCTATGCGTCGTCTTCGCCGAAACCGCCGGCCATCCAATTCTCCAACCAATGGATATCGTAATCGCCGTCGAGAAAGCGTGGTTCCGAGATCAATTTTTGATGCAATGGAACTGTGGTTTCAATGCCGCCAATGACATATTCTTCCAAACAGCGGCGCAGGCGGAGCAAACATTCGTTCCGATTCGCGCCGTGAACAATCAACTTCGAGACTAGGCTATCGTAATGCGGCGGCACCGTGTAGCCGGAATAGAGCGCCGAGTCGACGCGGACACCAAGGCCGCCCGGCGCATGATACTCAGTAATTTTACCGGGATTTGGAATAAATGTTTCCGGGTTTTCCGCGTTGATTCGGCATTCAATGGAATGGCCCGTCTGCGTGATCTGATCTTGAGTTAAGGACAGAGGTGTCCCCATCGCGATCTTTAACTGTTCGCGCACCAAATCGACGCCGCAAATCATTTCGCTGATCGGGTGCTCCACCTGTAGGCGCGTGTTCATCTCGATAAAATAGAACTCACCGTCCTCGTATAGGAACTCAATGGTTCCGGCGCTCCGATAATTGATCGAGGCGAGCGCTTTGGTGACCGTCGCGCCGATGGCGTCGCGGGCCGTCTGATCGAGGGCAGGAGAGGGGGCTTCCTCCAATACTTTTTGGTGACGCCGTTGAAGGGAACAATCACGCTCGCCGAAATGCAGAACCTTGCCGAGGCCATCGCCCATGACCTGTACCTCGATATGCCGAGGGTGCTGCAGGTATTTTTCCATATAGAGCGCATCGTTGCCAAAATTCGCCTTGGCTTCCCGGCGGCAAATATCGAGCGTTTCTTGCAGCTCCTCAGGCGCCTCAGCGACCTGCATGCCTTTACCGCCGCCGCCGGCAGACGCCTTGACCAGTAACGGATACCCGATATCGGCCGCGATTCGCGCCGCCTCTTCATCCGATTCGATGCCACCTTCGGAGCCCGGTACCACCGGTATGCCCAGTTTGACGGCAAGGCGTTTGGCTTCAATTTTATCGCCCATGGAACGAATATGATCGGGTGAAGGGCCGACAAAGGCGAAGCCGTGCTCTTCGACCATTTCTGCGAATTCCGCGTTCTCGGATAGAAATCCGACGCCCGGATGAATCGCGTCAGCATCCGTGATCGTTGCCGCCGAGAGGATCGCCGCCATGTTGAGGTAGCTGTCCTTGGAGGCCGGTGGTCCAATGCAAACCGATTCGTCAGCGAGGCGCACATGCATGGCGTCGGCATCGGCGGTGGAATGCACAGCCACCGTATGGATACCCATTTCACGGCAGGCACGGTGAATACGAAGCGCGATTTCGCCCCGGTTGGCGATGAGGACTTTTTCGAACAAGGGGCGCTAGGCCAAGACGACCATAGGATCGCCGAATTCGACCGGCTGGGCGTCGTCGACCATGACCGCTTTCACGGTACCGGATCGTGGCGCCTGGATCGGATTCATGACCTTCATGGCCTCGATGATCAGCAGTGTGTCACCTTGTTTGACTGTGTCCCCCGGTTGCACGAAGGGCGGGTCGCCCGGTTGCCCCGAGAGATAGACCGTGCCGACCATCGGCGATGTTACCGCGTCGGGGACGGGTCCTGGCGCGGTTTCAGCGGTGGGTGCGGCTGCGGCAACAGGCGCAGCAGTGGTGATTTGGGCAACAGCGCCGCCCTTGGCGATGCGTACGCCCTGGCCGTTGTCGTTGATTTCAATTTCGGTGAGGCCGGTCTCCTCGAGGATGGCGGCCAATTCGCGGATGAGATCGCTATCCACTTTCAATTTGGTCATTCCGATCAGTTGCCATTCTTCGCGCGTAATTTATCGATGGCGTCCAACGCAAGCAGATAGCCAACGCTACCGAGTCCACAGATCACGCCGGTTGCCACCGGCGATATATAGGAATGATGCCGGAAGGAGTCGCGCGCGTAAATATTGGAAAGGTGAACTTCGATGATCGGAGCATCTATAAGGCTTAATGCATCCAATAAAACGACCGACGTGTGGGTATAGGCAGCGGCGTTGATCACTATACCGCCGACCTGTTCCCGCGCCTCTTGTATCCAAGTGACGAGCTCGCCTTCGACATTGGACTGGCGAAAATCGATCTTTAGACCGAGCTCGCCGCCACGCTCGCGGCACGCTGCCTCGATGTCCGTCAGCGTTTCGTGGCCATAGATTTCTGGCTGGCGGACGCCAAGCATGTTGAGGTTTGGTCCGTTGAGAACCAGTATGGTGGATGATTCGGACACACCAAATTCCAATGGGCTTGTTTCAAACAGGGTCACCGCTTTACCCCAGTAGACAGTGCAGATGCAATGCCATACTCGCGCAAGGCTGTATTTGTAGATCGCGGAAAGGATGAATGATGCAGGAACCCACTACCGCTCCATATGGCTCTTGGCGCTCCCCGATCACCGCCGAGGAGATCGTGAAAGGCAGTGTCCGACTGGGACAGATTGTGGTCGACAACGGGAATATTTATTGGAGCGAGTTAAGGCCAAGCGAAGGTGGGCGCTCGACAATCGTGCGCCGCCGCCCTGACGAGACCGTCGAGGAAGTTCTGCCCTCGGGGTATAGCGTACGCACGAAAGTGCACGAGTATGGCGGCGCCGCTTTTTGGGTCGACGCGGGGGAAGTTTGGTTTTGCAACGATATTGATCAACGGATCTACGCCGTTGGCGAGAATGGAAAGCCAGAGCCTCTTAACCCCGAAGGGCCATACCGTTATGCCGATTTATTAGTCGACCGTGGGCGCGAGCGGCTCATTTGCGTGCGGGAGGATCACTCCGGATCGGGGGAGCCGGAGAACACTCTGGTCGCTATCGGCTTTGACGGTGCGGTAACGGTGCTTGCTTCGGGCGCTGATTTTTACGCGGCACCACGGCTTTCGCCCAATGGCGAGGATATCGCATGGGTGCAGTGGCATCACCCGAATATGCCGTGGGACGCGACGGAATTGATGCTGTCGGGCGTCGACGAGGTTGGAAGTTTGACTGGAGCCATTTGTGTGACCGGCGAGGACGAGGCGGTATTCCAGCCGGAATTCGGACCCGACGGTAGTCTCTTCTATGTTTCCGACCGCAGCGGATGGTGGAACCTATACCGCTTGGGGCCCGAGGGTGATGCCTGTGTCTATGCGGTCGACGCGGAATTTGGCCTACCCCATTGGGTGTTCGGCATGCGGACCTATGATTTCAGTGCGCCTGATCGCATCGTCGTTGCGTTCCAACTCGACGGTATCTCGAAATTGGCGGAGATCGATCTGTCCAATGGTGCGGTTCGAACGATTCCGGTTCCACATATCGATATCGGTGGCCTTCGAGCCCAGGACGGACATGTGTGCTATATCGGGGGGTCGATGCGCGCGCCTTCCGCAGTCGTAAAGGTTAACCTCGAGAATGGATCCGTTGCCACGATCCGGCGGTCGCAAGAATCCGTGACAGATGCGGGTGTTGTGTCAATTGCGCAACCTGTCGTCTTCAAGACCACCGATGACGAGGTGGCGCATGGGTTCTACTATCCGCCGATGAACGAAGGCTTTTGTCCTGTCGGCGATGAATTGCCGCCGCTGATTGTCAAAAGTCATGGAGGGCCGACCGGACTGACAGGTTGTTCCTATGAGGCGAAGATACAGTACTGGACCAGCCGCGGCTTCGCCGTATTGGATGTGAACTATCGCGGCAGTACTGGGTTTGGGCGGCGTTATCGCAGATTGCTCGATGGGAAATGGGTCGTTGCGGATATGGAGGATTGCATTGCGGGTGCGCGCATGCTCGTCGAGCAAAACCTCGTGGACGGTGAACGCATGGCCATTACAGGGGGGAGCGCCGGCGGTTATACGACGCTCTGTGCGCTCACCTTCGCAGATGACTTCAAGGCCGGTGCGAGTCATTACGGTATCGGCGACCTGGAAGCCTTGGCCCGTGATACCCATAAGTTCGAATCGCGCTATCTTGACCGATTGGTGGGCCCC
Organism: uncultured Rickettsiales bacterium; assembly: GCA_963968305.1. Taxonomy (GTDB): domain Bacteria; phylum Pseudomonadota; class Alphaproteobacteria; order UBA8366; family UBA8366; genus UBA6544. The sequence goes on from CAXAGK010000072.1 coordinate 10,327, forward strand.
TGGCCGAAAGACCAAGCGCTTTACGCAGAGCGCTCGCCGATCCATCACACGAATAGGCTCTCGTGCCCGTTGATCTTTTTTCAGGGTTTAGACGATAAGGTCGTCCCGCCCAATCAAGCCGAAGCCATGGTTGAGGTGCTACGTGAGAAAGGCATACCTGTAGCCTATGTTCCCTTCGAAGGCGAAGGGCACGGGTTCCGTCAGGCGGAGAATATACGTCGCGCCTTGGAGGGGGAACTCTCGTTTTACGGCCAAGTGTTCGGTTTCGATCCGGCGGACGAGATCGAACCGGTTGAGATCGAAAATTTAAACCGCTGACAAGCGCTCGCTCGAGATGGTGAGGATGAGTTCATCGGTAAGGCTGTCGTACTCTATTTGAACGGCACGGAAGTCCTTGATCCATTCCTGCGGTTCCGGCGGAGCGGCCTTCAGAGCGGCAGTAATGGCGATGGTGCGGCATCCGGCGCGTCGACCGGCGGCGAGGCCGCTCGGCGAATCTTCAAAGATAATTGACGCGGTGGCGGATTTACCGATCTTTTCAGCCGCCAATTGAAATCCATTGGGATTCGGTTTTACGCGTTTGACGTCTTCGGCCGCGATCAACACTGGCGCTTTGGGTGGCCGGCAATCTGCATTCGTTTGGTTGCGAGGGCCCGGTCGGCGGATGTGACCACTGCCCAGGATTGCGAGGGTAGCCGCGCGAGCAGTTCGACGGAGCCGGGAATGGCGGAAATACCCTCTAGCTGTTCTCGCTCTTCAGCGATCAGCGTCGCGGTTTCACGGTCGATATCGGCACCAGCAGGCGCTAAATTTTTTACCGAATCGGTAATGCGCACGCCGTGTATGGTGTGCAAAACCATATCACTCGACAATGCGTGCCGATCTGCCCAACGGCTCCAAACATGCTCGACCGCACGGGTGGAATCGACAAGGGTACCATCCATATCGAACAGAATGGCTTGGGCTCGAATATCTGTACCGACGGGTATTTTCGTGGCTGGTGGCTGCGTTTAGGCGCGAGCCTAGTTCGCTCCCGCGGCGACTGGGCGGCAATAGACCTTCTTACGTTTCAGTGCGCCGCACAGATCGCGGGCTGCTTGAGCACTCACCAGCGGCCCCGCATAAACGCGATGGAAGGTGCCCTTCTTCTTCACGACGACGGTCTCGATTGAAACGGAATACTTTTTAAGAAGGTCGCCATGGGCACGGCTTAGTTGCCTCCAGCTTCGGTCGGTGTTCTTTCGCTCCTTGAACGAAGATAGATGGACGCGAATATCCTTCTTTGAAACCATCTTCGCAGGCTCCGCTTTCGCCATTTTATTAGGCATAGGTAGCGCGGCCATTTTCGTATCTTTATCGGGCAAGGACTGGTC
>CAXAGK010000073.1:0-11694 GCA_963968305.1 uncultured Rickettsiales bacterium
GTGTGTGTGTGTGTGTGTGTGTGCACTTTTGCGCTTAGCCCCCCGCTCCCCCCCCCCGGGGTGCCCCCGAAGAGTGGCACTCAATCCCCCGGGAGCGCCCCCCACCGCGCTCTATCCCCCCCCCCCTCTCCCCGCCGGGGGGAGGGTTGGGGTGAGGGCCCTTTCTACCTCAGCGACTCGTTCAAGATATCCCGCGCGATGACATGTTTCTGAACTTCGCTCGGTCCTTCGCCGACGCGACGAATGCGCATCTCCCGGAACCAGCGCTCGAGCGGCAAATCCTTGGCGACGCCGAGGCCGCCGTGAATCTGCATCGAGCGGTCGACGACCTTAAAGCTGTTCTCGCTCGCGACCAGTTTGGTGATGGCTGATTCAGTACGGTATGGTTCGCCCCGGTCGGCTTTTGCCGCCGCATCAAAAACCAGCAGTTTGGCAGCGCGGATATCGATCTCGTTCTCCACCAACATCCACTGGATACCCTGGCGATGCGCCAAGGGTGCGCCGAAGGTTTCACGAATCTTGGCGTATTCGACCGCCATCTCATGCGCCTTGATTGCAACGCCGAGACATTCCGCCGAATAGGGCACGCGCTGGCGCGACAGGCGGTCATTAGCAATGGCGAACCCACCACCTTCCTCACCAAGAATATTTTCATGCGGCACCCGCAAATCCTCGAGTTGGATTTCCGTTGCGTATTTGGCGGAGCGTAACGTGTGGACGATCCGGCGGACGTTGAAGCCTTCCCATTCGGTCTCGACGATGAAGGCTGTGACACCGCCACGTCCCGGCCCGCCCGTACGCGCAAAAAGCAATCCATAATCGGCGCGGTCGGCACCGCTGATCCAAAGTTTGGTACCGTTGATCACCCAATCGTCGCCGTCGCGCACCGCTCGGGTTTGAATGGCACGGCCGGGATCGCTGCCGCCGGACGGCTCCGACAGGCCGAAGAAAACCTTCTTCTCACCGCGCAGCATCGGATAGAGATATTTATCCTTTTGCGCGTCGTTCGCTTCGAAAAGCTGCGCTTGGCGCGCACCGCCAAAAGCGTAATAGCACGGCGCATAGAGCCCGGCGCGGTGCTGGCTGCATTCTATGGCGATCAAGCAGCGGGTGACGAGATTGATATCCGGCCCGCCATATTCAGGCGGTGTGTCCAGCCCATGTAGACCCATCTCCTTGGTCTTCTCAACCAGCTCCGCCAGTTTTTCCGGCGATACTTCGTCCGCGTCCGGATCGAGATCATCTTCGAGGGGCACGATTTCCTCGCGCACAAAGCGGCGCACCATATCGACGATCATTCGTTGCTCGTCACTCAGAGCCATATCCATGGGTCTATCCTTTTCCTATCTCATCCGGCGGGACGCAAACGCCCGAGCATCCGGGGATCGATATCCGTATTGGCGACCGGCAGGGCGCCGTGGTCATGTTGGTAGGCTTGCAAAAGTTCCATGTGACGGGTCCGGTAGGCCATATTGACCTCAACCCTAAACTGGGTTGCCCCGGCGGGCGGCTCAGCAATGGCTTTCCGCAATTCCCCCTTCAGGCCAAACAACGTGCGCGCATCGGCGACACCGATGTAGAGGATCTCGCCCGCGTCGTTCGCCAGCTGATAGACGCCGAGATGCGACGCGATCGTCGTCAGGGACTCTTCATTGAGCGGCGCCCAAGGTTTATCCATACGAACCGGCATATCTCTCTCCGCTCTCAGGTTCCGCTGAAGTTTGGTTTCCGCTTCTCCAGGCGCGCGGACATGCCTTCTTTCGAATCGTCACTCTTGCGTGCCGCTTGTACCAAGGCGTCAACGTCGTCATGCGCGGTACCGTCGCGGAACGCGAGTTGGCGCACGACCATAGCCTTCATGGCCTTCAGCGATAGCGGCGCATTGCTGGACAATCGATCAACAATTTCCTGCACTTCGGCTTCCAATTGATCCTTCGGCGCCACGCGCGCGATCAAGCCGCGATCATGCATCCATTGCGCGGGCATCGGATCGCCGAGCAGCAGAATTTCCCGCGTACCGACGGGCCCCGCCACTTCCATGAGTTTCTTCGCGAGGAACCAGGTCGGTGCCAATCCCACCTGCGCCAAAGACATGCCGAACCGTGCATCTTCCGACGCAACGATGAATTCACAATGTAGGGCAAGCTCGCATCCGCCGGCGATGGCCGGACCTTCGACCACGGTGACGATGGGAAGGGGGTGGGTTTCCATGGCGTGGAACACGCGCTCGACTGGGCTTTCGCCCGACGTCACACCCAACGCCAAACGTTCTTTCAAATCGACGCCCGAACAATAGGTCGAGCCTTCCGCGCGCAGCACAATCAATCGGTCCGTCGGTGCGGGTGCTTCGGTGAACACCTCGTACAACGCGTCCAGCATCGCGGTATCCATCGCGTTGCGTTTCTCGGGGCGCGTCAGGGTGACCGTCTTGACCGGTCCCGCCACGTCGACGCGTACTCTTTCAACCATCGTGGTTCCTCTGCGATGATGCTTTGCCTAATTCATTTATGAATATGGCACACCAACTGGGATCGACGATGGCCGAGATCGAAGATGGCAAGGCCGTTTTGCCTCCGTCAGGTGAGATCGATCCCTTCGTAGCCTTTCGCCACGACGCCGTCGCAAATTTTCTTATAGGCCTCGACACCGCCGACATAAGGCATGAAGACACGTGGTTTGCCCGGTATGTTGGCGCCGACGTACCACGAATTCGCCTGCGGATAGAGTGTGGTATCCGCAACCTCATTGACGTGCTGCACCCATTTCGCTTCGGCATCCGGTTGCGCCTCGGCCATCGAGAGGCCTTTCTCCCGCATGTTCGCGATACAGTCGGTAATCCAGTCAGTGTGCTGCTCAATGGAAAGGATCATTTGCGACTTCACGCCGGGGCTGCCGGGGCCGGTAATGACGAACATGTTGGGAAACCCTGAGACCATGATGCCGAGATATGTCAGCGGCCCGTCCTGCCATTTATCCTTCATGGCGAGGCCGTCGGACGTGCGGACATCCATCTCCAGGATCGCGCCCGTCATGGCATCGAAACCGGTCGCGAAGATGATCGCGTCGAGTTCGAACTCACCCTCGCTCGTGCGCAATCCGGTCTCGGTGATCTCCTCGATCGGTGCGCTGCGAACGTCAACCAATGTGACGTTATCGCGATTGTAGGTCTCGTAATATCCACTATCCAAGCAGATGCGTTTCGTGCCGATGGGGTGATCGTTCGGGCACAACATCTCCGCCGTCTTCGTATCCTTAACGATTTCCCGAATGCGTTCGCGCACGAAATCGGACGCGGTCTTGTTCGACTCCGCGTTAGTTAGCAGATCGTTATAGGCGAAGAGATAGCTGATGGTCCCGCCTTCAGCCCATTTATCGGCATACCTTTCGGTCCGCTCGTCTGCCCCGGCTTCGATCGCAGCTTTCTCCGGCGGCGGATATCCGGCGATCCCGAAGGGCGTAAAATAAGCGTGCTCGCGCAGTTCGCGGTATTTCTTCTTATGGGCCGCGCGCACCTCTTCCGGCATCGGCCCGTTGCGTGCGGGCAGGCTATAATTCGCCGTCCGTTGGAAGATGTGCAGATGCTTCGCCTGGGGTGCGACTTGCGGAATAATTTGGATGCCAGTCGATCCGGTGCCGATGATGCCGACGCGCTTGCCGGTGAAATCGACGCCCTCTTTCGGCCAGAGACCGCTGTGGTACCACTCGCCCTTGAAGCTATCGACGCCTTTGAAATCAGGCACTCGGGGCGTCGAGAGATTGCCGACCGCCATGATGCAGAATTGCGCTGATACCCGCTCGCCCTTTTCTGTCTCGATGGTCCAATGATTGGTCTCACGGTCGAAAAGTGCAGACTTGATGCGGGTTTCAAACTGGATGTCCCGGCGCAAATCAAAACGGTCCGCCACATGATTGGCATAAGCGAGAATATCATTCTGCTTGCTGTATTTGTCTGGCCAGACCCATTCCTGCTCCAATTCGGGGTCGAAGGAGTAGGAATACTCCATACTCTCGACGTCGCAGCGCGCGCCCGGATAGCGATTCCAAAACCACGTGCCGCCAACACCGTCGCCGGCCTCGAACACCTTGACGCTCATACCCATGCCACGAAGCTTATGCAGCGAATAAAGACCGGCAAATCCCGCCCCTACGACCACTACGTCAAAACTTTCGATTTTCCCGTCGGCCATTCTTCTGCTTCCTCATACAAGACAGTCTTGTAACAAAATTTTAGGGTTTTCCCCCGACATTCCAAGGCGTCTTCCAGGGAAGACGCAGGTAGCGGTTCAATTCATCCAGGAGCCGCCGTTCACATTAAAGGCCTGGCCAGTCACATGGCTGGTCTCGTCACTGGCGAACCAGACGATGGCTTTAGCTACATCGTCGCCGCTGGTCAATCGACCAAGGGGAATGACATCGCCCATTTTCTGGCGGGCCGTTTCGAAGTCGACCCCTTCGCGCGCCGCGAAATCATTCGTCTGGCGCACATACATATCGGTGTCTACCGCGCCCGGACAAACGCAGTTCACGCGAATACCGTCCTTCGCATAGGCCATGGCGAAGCTTTGCGTGAGGCCGATCACACCAAACTTAGACGCTGAATATGCAGTGATGTTGGCGTCGCCGCGACGCGACGCGCGAGACCCAACGGTGACCAGACTGCCGCCGCCGCCTTGCGAGAGTATTTGGCGCACGGATTCCCGCAAACACAGGAACACACCCGCCACGTTGACCTCTTGAATGCGCATGAACGTCTCTAGGGAAATATCGAGAGGATCGCCCTTACCGGCCAGGATCGCGGCGTTGGCTACCATCGAGTCGATACGTCCGAACTTCGACACGCTGGTCGCGATTAGCTTTTTGACGTCATCTTCCTGACTAACGTCGGTCGCAACCGCAATCGCATCACCACCCGCTTCAGTAACTTCATGGGCGACCGCGTCCAAGTCAGGTGATGTGCCTTCAATATCACCAATGGCGTTATCACCCCGCCCAAGATCGGCCAAAACCAGCCTGGCTCCACGTTCGGCAAAGCGAAGCGCCGCCGCTCGGCCGACACCTCGCGGTCGCCCCACACCCGTAATGACAATGACTTTTCCGTCGAGATCGCTCATCTGCTCATACCTCCTAAAAAGACGCTACTTACTCATCTATGATAAATAGCGCCGTTAGGGAGGCGAGCGGTTAGAGGCAGTCGGCGCCCGCTTGGGCGCAATCCTCATCTTCTTGTGCGGAACCACCGCCGACACCAATCGCGCCGACCACGGTGCCGTCACGAAGAATCGGCACCGCACCCTGACCGAAATACATGTGATTGCCTTCCGCGGCAGCGATACCGACTAGGGTCGGATGATTTGCCCGCTCCGTCAGATCACCACTCGGCCGCCCGAATGCCGCCGAAGCTACTGCCTTGCCCTGACTGCCATAAGCGCCGGCCCAAATCGCACCGTCCATCCGTTGAAAGGCCAATAGGCGTCCGCCCGCGTCGCACACCGCGATATTCATTTTGACGCCGATATTATCAGCCTTTGCCACCGCTCCCGCGATGATCCGATTAGCATCCGCCAAACTTAATCCCATCGTATCTTTCCCCCAGAGTCTGCCTTATTGTTACAGTTGCCCTCGCCGATACCCCTCCGGCGCACCATTTTTATGGAAGAACTTTAGACCGAGCGGTCAAATCAAGCGAGTAAATTAGACCATGGGAAAAACTCTTTTCGAAAATATCTGGGACGAACACGTCATCTACGAGCGCGAAGACGGCGATGTTCTACTCTATATCGACCGTCATATGACGCACGACCTCCATTTTCGCTCGTTTGCGGCGTTCAAGGAGAACGGTCTGACTCTGCGCGAGCCGGACAAGACCTTTGGCGTCCCGGACCACAGCGTGCCGACCACGGCCAAAACCATCGACGATATTCCGGAAGGCGAGATGCGGACCGCTGTCGAAGTCCTGGCCGAGGCGGCGGAAGAAATGGGGTTTACCCATTACTCGATGACTGATGACCGGCACGGCATTGTCCATGTCGTCGGCCCGGAACAAGGGATTACCTTGCCGGGTCTGACCTTGGTGTGCGGTGATTCGCATACTTCGACCCATGGGGCGCTTGGCTGTATTTCCTTTGGCATCGGCTCGACCGAGGTACAGCACGTTATGGCGACCCAGACCGTTTGGCAGCGCAAGCCGAAGATGATGCGGATCAACATCACCGGCAAACTCGGTTTCGGCGTCAGCGGCAAGGACGTAATCCTCGCCGTCATCCGCGAGATAAGCGCGGCTGGCGGTACCGGCTACGCCATCGAATTCGCCGGCCCGGTGATCGAGGCGATGTCAATGGAAGGCCGCATGACGGTCTGCAATATGGCCATTGAAGCCGGCGCCCGTTCCGGCATCATCGCGCCAGATGAAAAGACCATCGAGTATTGCAAGGGTCGGCCCTATTCGCCCACAGGGGCGGAGTGGGACAAGGCGGTCAAATATTGGCGCTCCCTGCCGTCGGACGACGATGCCGTGTTCGACAAGGAGGTCACCATCGACGGCGACGCCATCGCACCCATGGTAACCTGGGGCAACTCACCGCAATGGGCGTTGCCGGTAACAGAGGCGATCCCGGACCCGGCGCAAGAAAGCGACCCAATGCTGCGCGCCGAAATCGAAGCTGCCCTCGACTACATGGATTTGAAACCAGGCCAGGCAATTTCTGACATCAAGGTAAACACTGTCTTCGTCGGCGCCTGTACCAACAGCCGGATCGAAGATATGCGCGCCGCTGCCGCGGTTGCGAAAGGCCGCCAGGCCCAGGTCCGCACCCTAATCGTGCCGGGCTCGGGTTTGGTGAAGAACCAGGCCGAAGCGGAAGGGCTCGACAAGATTTTCATCGAAGCGGGTATGGAATGGCGTGAGCCCGGTTGCTCCATGTGCGTCGCGATGAACGGTGACATGCTGGAGCCGGGCGAGCGTTCGGCCTCGACCAGCAATCGTAATTTCCGAGGCCGCCAGGGCCTCGGCAGCCGCACCCATCTTGTCAGCCCGGCTATGGCCACAGCGGCATCCGTCACAGGACATTTCACCGATGTCCGCAAACTCATGGAGGACTCGTGACCATGGAACCCTTCAAGACCTTCGCCGCCATCGCCGTGCCCATCGATATCGCGAATTGCGACACCGACCAGATCATCCCGGCGCGATTCCTGCGCCGCGGCAGTAATGATCCGGAATACGCCAGCTTCCTATTTCATGACCTGCGCTTTAATGGAGACGGATCGGAAAAGGATTTCGTCTACAACAAGAAACCATATCGCAACGGGAATATTTTTGTCGCCGACGTGAATTGGGGCTGTGGGTCATCACGAGAGAACGCGGTCACCGCACTGGCGGCAAACGGCGTACGGTCGGTTATCGCCCCCAGCATCGCCGATATTCACTTTTCCAATTGCATCAAGAATGGTGTGCTGCCGATCCGCCTCTCTTCGGAAGTCTGTGAGGATTTGCGCCGTCAGTTGCGAGAGAGCCCCGGGGCGGAAATCGCCATCGATCTCGACTCGCAAAGTGTCACCGGCCCGGATCAGACGACCTATTCTTTCGAAATTAATGCTTTCGACAAACACCGCCTGATGAACGGCCTGGACGATATTGGTCTTACGCTAGAGTTCGACGACAAGATCACGGATTTCGCCGAAAGCTATAAATTAAAACACACCTGGGCATCCTAATGGCTGATCAATACGGCATGGACCCAGCCCGGATCGAGCGGTTACGCAGTCCCGAGCGCCTTGAATATTTCGATCCGGACCGCATCTGGGACACACTCGAACCCGCACCGCGATCGACACTTGTCGATATCGGCGTCGGGGTTGGTTTCGTCAGCCTGCCGTTCGCCCGCCGGTATCCGGAAAGCAAGGTCATCGGCTGCGATATACTGGAAGGCATGGTCGCCTTGCTGCGAGATGCGGTACAGGAAGAAGGCCTCGTTAACCTCGAGGTCGCACACATGGAACCCGGTATGCTGCCCCTGCCGGACGCCAGCGCGGATATTGTCGTCATGGCGCAAGTGCATCACGAAGTTGACGAGCCGGCCCCGTTACTGGCGGCATGCAAGCGGATCCTGAAACCCGGCGGCATCATCGTAATCGTCGACTGGAAGGATGAAGATAACGGCAAGAGTCCCCCTGTCGGACGGCGGGTACCGGAAGCGCGTCTCCGGGCAGAGTTGACCGAAGCCGAATTTAGCGACATCGCGCACCATGATATTTATGAGTTTCACACGTTCCTCAGCGCATCCGCATAAAGGAATCCACAAATGACCGCCGATCACGACCACTTCATGGGCATCGCGATCGACGAATCGCGCAAGGCCGCCGCGGAGGGGAATTCCCCAGTCGGCTCCATCATCGTGCGAAATGTCGAAGTCATCGGCATCGGTCAGAACCGCGTGACCAGCGAAAACGATCCGACGGCGCATGCCGAAGTCGACGCCATCCGCGATGCCTGTCGCAAGCTCGGCACCACTAATCTCTCGGATGCTTATTGTTACACCTCGATGGAACCTTGCCCGATGTGTTGCTGGGCAATCAAAGCTGCGGGCCTCGCCGGGATGGTCATTGGCGCGCGGCATGCGGACATGAAGGATATTAATCCGCTGGCAAAACAATACGCCAACTATACGGTCGAAGCCTTGGATCAGCTGACTGATGCGGGGCTTGATATCATTACTGACATTCGGCATCAGGAGTGTGTCGACATGCGGCGTTCCTGGATCGCGGAGAATGCCCCTAAATAGTGGTAACTACCGCGTGGACATTTCCGTGCTAATTCCGTCATCAGGACGGGCACGGCTCGGGGCGGATAGAGGAGAGAAATTTGACGAACGATTGGAAATTTTCACACAGCGCAGCGGCTGAAGCCGAATGGACGCCAGGCCTCCGCGAGATATTCGAGTATCGCGATGTCGGCGTCAAAGACGCGACCAATGGTGACTACGTCGCCCACATCGTCCGTTCGACCGGCGCCACGGAAACCGACGAAGTCCAGCATTGGCATGTCCATCACTGCGATTTTCAGTTCGTCATGATTCTCGAAGGCTGGGCGGAATTCGAATACGAAGGCCAAGGGAAGCGGCGGCTGGAGAAAGGCGACGTCATCAATCAACGACCTGGCATTCGCCATCGTGAGATCTCTTGTTCGGACGATCTAAAAATTTTGGAGATCGTCGCGCCTGCGAATTTCAAAACCGAAATTGTCGACGCTCCAGCCGAAGCGGCGGAATAGGCGAGAGGCTTTTATAAGTTCGAGCGCTCATCCTGAGTCTGTCGAAGGATGAAATCACCACCAAACGGGCGTCGCATGGATCTCACTCTCTTCATCAACGCGGAACACACAGACGGCGACGACCTAGCGAAGCGTTTCGCCGAACATACGGAGCAAGTCCAAGTCGCGCGCGATATCGGCTACGACGGTGTCGCGGTTGGGATGCATCTTTCCTATGGCTCCTCCGCGTGGTTCCCGCCGCTCGAATTACTGACCAGCCTAGCCCCCTTCGCGGAAGGCATGTCGCTGGCGACTAGCATGTTGATTCTACCCCTGTTCCATCCGCTTCACGTGGCGCAACAAGCCGCATATCTCGATGTCATCTCGGGCGGTCGCTTGATCCTCGGCGTGGCACCGGGCTGGACCGAGGACGAGTTCAAGGTCCTCGACTTGAACTACAAAACGCGCATCAGCCGGTATGTTGAAAGCCTGACCCTCATCCAGCGCCTGTTCATGGAAGACAAAGTCGACTTCCAAGGCAAGCACTTCACCGCCGACAGCCTCTCGCTCTCCTTAAAGCCCGTGCAACGTCCCCGCCCACCGATGTGGTATGGCGGCAGTGTCGCGAAGGCGGTGGCGCGCGCCGCAGATTTGTCCGACCCCTCACTCGGCGATAGTTGGGTTGCGTCCTCGCATCTGGTGGGTGATGTGATCACGAAACAGGCCGGAGTATTCCAAGATCGCCTCGCAGAGCTCGGCAAACCTCGCCCAAAGGAATTTCCTTTGCTGCGCAACATCGTAGTCGCCGAAGACCGCGAGACAGCATTACGCGACGCCGGACCGTTCCTGGAAGCGAGCTATCGCATCTTCGGCCAATGGGGTCTGTTTACCGGCCCGGTCGGCGGCGACAAGGAACAACTCGACCTTGAAGAGCTGATCGAAGGTCGGGTAATCATTGGTTCGCCCGAGGAATGCGCGGAACAGTTATCCGCTCTCCAGGAAGCTACAGATTTCACGCGTCTCGTCGCTCGGGTCCAATGGCTCGGTATGGATCAGGACATCGTGCTGCGGACTGTGCGTTTGCTTGGCGAGAAGGTCCTGCCGATGGTTAATGCAAACCGAAAGTAACATCACGAACAAGTGTGCGCCGCGTCACTTTCCGATCAGGAAATATCGTTAGTATTACGAATATGTCCGAGGATACGTACAGCAAGCCATTGGTGTTGGTGATCGATGGCGATGAGGCGATTCGTGCTTATTTGTCCGCGCTAACCCAAGATCACGCAGAAACCATCGAAGCCGCCTCCGGCGACAAAGGTATCTCCGTCACAAAGTCGCGCGTGCCCGATCTGATCCTCCTCGACCTGATGATGCCGGGAACCGACGGTTACCAAGTCTGTAAGGCGCTGAAACAAAATACCGCGACCAAGCATATACCGGTCATTTTCATCACGGCAAAGACCGACCGCGCCTTCGAGGCTGCGGCCCTAAAACTCGGCGCCATCGACTATATCATCAAACCGTTCGACACCGACATCGTCGCCACAAAAATTAAAAACCATCTTGAGATCATCCCACGGGGTGAGACCATTAACCCCACTTTTCGGCGACGCGGGAATACGCGCTACCTAGGCATTGCAGCGGCCATGCTTGTCGCGGCGGCGCTTGGCTTTGCCGCGCAAATTTACTTGAGCGAGACCGATACCACGACGCAAACCGTACTGGCACCCGCTGCGCAAGCTCAGCGGCCCGTGCAAAACACTCCGACATTATCACCAATTCAAACCGCGCCTAGTTCAACAACCACTACAACGAACCCTCCAGTCACTGCGGGGAAATTGCGCCATCGGCGCCAGTACCAATCAACCCAGTTCCGGCACAACAAAGAGCCGCGCGCTCCATCGATTCATTCAGACAGGAGGCCAATGCGGTAACGGACCGCAAACATCCCCGACCGACCGATCAGTATGGTTGGGTAAAGGCAGACCGTTGCGGTGTCGTCCCATTAGTTGAATGGTGGCAGAATATCACGCCCAGTAGAATGGCGCTTTATGTGGACAAACATCACGACGGCATCTGGGAGCCCGACGCCATCAAATGGCAACGGCATTCGATTAAAACTGAAAACACCATGGCGCGAAGCGGCGCCCTCAAGGCACCGAATGGCAAAGTCCTCAGAGGACCTTCATTACAGGAGCTTGTGGCCAAACTTCGCAAACGGGTAGATGTCGTCCAATGCCTGTCTCGCGCCGCGGCGCGCAAAGCATCGGCGGCGCAATAAATAACGGCGATAAAGTTAGAATATGGAGGCAGTTGCGCCCTATCGTATTACCGGCCGCCTAGGTGGCGGCCGCAATGCTCATGTTCTCGCCGCTGAAAATTTAGGCGCGATATGCGCGATTAAATTATTCTCCCCCTCCAAACAACGAAGGCAGCGGTTGATGCGA
>CAXAGK010000074.1:0-11688 GCA_963968305.1 uncultured Rickettsiales bacterium
GATGGCGGGCCAGGTCTCGGTCTCCGGCATGTCGGTCTTCAGAAACCGAATCTCGACCGCGTCGGAGCCGCCGAGGATTTCTTGTGCCACGGCATGTTGCCAGCGATTGAAAAAGAATAATGGGAAACGATTGATGGGCATTAGTGTACGGCCTCTCGTCCTTCGCCATAGGGCGCGATATCGCGCCGGTCGGTAATGAGGTGAATAAGCGACGGCCCGTCGACGGCACGAGCCGCTTGGAAGGCCGCTTCGAAATCGTCGGTTCGAGTCACGGTGAATGACGCCGCACCATAAGCTGTGGCGATACCTGCGAAGTCGGGGCTTTGCAGTACAGTCGCGATCTCGTTGCCGGGCCCGAAGGTCTTGTCTTGTCCGGCCAAGATCGAGCCATGCACCGAATTGTCGCAAACGATAATGCGCACCGGCAGTTTTTGTTCGACGGCGGTGACCAACTCTTGGCCCGTCATCATAAATCCGCCGTCGCCGACAAAGGCGACGACTTCGTGGTCGGGCCGAGCCAAGCACGCGCCGACAGCTCCCGGCACCGAATAGCCCATGGCACCTGACATCGGTCCCGCCTTGGTGTGTGGCTTCTCGAACCTTCGATAGCGGTGTATCCAGCGCGAAAAGCTCCCCGCATCGGTGACGATGGTGGTCTCCTGCTCGACGACGCGATCCATGATGTCGATTACCCGGGCCAAATCCACATCGCCGTAAGCGGTGAAATTACCGGGTTGCGAGAACGCCATGAAGGAAGTGTGCAGCTCTGTCATCCGTGCACTTCGCGTCGTGTCTGGTGGTGAAAGCTTGGCTGTCAGCGCGGCCAGAGCGGATTCCATATCGGCGTCCAACGCCACGTCGCTCTCGAACCGGGCAAGGATATCCGCTTCGGGGTAGACATGGATCAGCGGTTTTCCGGTGCAGAACATGGTCTCGTCAGCAGAGGTAATACCGTCAAGGCGAGTGCCGATCGCGATGATCAGGTCGGATTGATCGATGGCCTCAAGCTGGTTCTCGAACCGGTTGATCTCCAGGTGTCCCGCATAGCAATCGTGACTATTGGGCATCACATCGAGGCGACGATAGGCGCTCATCACCGGAAGGCCAGCGGCGGCGGCGAATTTGGTCAAGGCATCGGCAGCGTTCTGGTTCGAGATCATCTCACCCGCGACCACGAGCGGCGCTTTCGCGCTGTCGATCATGGCGACGGCTTTGTCGACCAACGCGGCGTCGGCCTCATGTGGCGTGCGGGCCGCCGGTGTGGGAATTGCGGAAGCAGTATCCATGGACGAGACGTCGCGCGGGATTTGCACCACAACCGGGCCGGGACGGCCATCGGTCGACAGGCGCACCGCCTCCGCCGTTACGCGGGGAATGTCGTTGGTATCCTTCGGTGAGAGAACCGCCTTGGCGACCGCACCGAAAAACGCGTGCTGGTCGATCTCCTGAAACGATTCGCGGCCCATCGACTTGGCGTTGACGTGGCCGACGAAGACCACCATCGGCGTCGAATCCTGCATCGCCGTGTGGATGCCGATGGCAGCGTTTGACGATCCCGGTCCCCGGCTGACAAACACTGCCGCAGGTCGGCCAGTCAACTTGCCGAACGCCTCAGCCATGAACGCCCCACCGCCTTCTTGGCGCACGGAGACAACACGGATTTGGTCTGGGCGTTTACGCATGCCCTCCAGCGCATAGAGGAAGCTCTCCCCCGGCACGGTGAATGCGGTATCGACACCATGTGCGATCAATGTTTCGACGAGGGCTTCTCCGCCTTTCATGCGATCTCTCCTTGCGGGATAGCTCTACACCGCGGACGCGGCGCATCGCTGACTAATATGCGCTTACGGGCGGGGCGGGAAAGGGTGGTCAGGTGCTCAATCTATCATCATGCCCGGCACAAGGTCCGTGATGATATGGCGCCGTTTCGCCCGGAATGCGTTTAAACTTTCCGGGTCGTCGAAGCCGAGGACGTGCAACACGTTCCACGATGGTATACCCGGATCGGCCATTAGTGTCTCGACGGTCGAGATCGGGATGAAGTTGTGCATCCATTTTTTTGGCCACCAGGCGCTTCTTGGCGATGCTGTCGTAGTTTTCGATCACGCTGTGATAGTCGACGATATGCGCGTCGAAGGCATCGATATACTCGATCTTATATTTGACGTCAGCGGGACCCGCGAGATTGTCGGGTGCCGGGTTCGGGAAATACGCGTTCGCGACCGGCTTATTGACATCCGCCCGGCGAACGATGCCGGTGTGCGGCAGAGCCAATGCCGGTACGTCATCGCCCGTGAAGCGCGTCATCACTAGAAAGGGCCACGGCGGCAGGTCGTCTTGCTCTTGGATCGAATAGAGCTCACGGAAGACTTTGCGCTCGAGGAGGAGACCATCCGTCTTCTGCTGCCGCCAAATAGTATCAGCAAATTTTTCACCCTCGCGGATGAAGATGTCAATGGCGTCTGCCGCGACGTCCACGCAGGCGAAATGGTATCGGGTTCTATCTGTCATTTAGACCTCGGTTACCTCGGTATGTCTTTGATCACCGGCTAGGATATTGGTGATCGCGCCTGCGATCAGTACCATGGCGCTCGCTGTCATCAGACAGCCGGTGAGGCCCCAGAGTTGGTAGGAGAGGCCGGACAGCAGACAGCCGACCAATCGCCCGCCCGCATTTGCCATGTAATAAAAGCCCACATTGAGTGCGACCTTATCGGAATCCGAAAAAGATAAGATCAAATAGGAATGGAGTGAGGAATTGATCGCGAAGACGATTCCGAACAACGCCAAGCCGACAACGACCGTGACCGCCGGTGCTATATTCGCTTCAACTAAACCGGCGATGGCGATCGGCAGGGCGGCGAGGATGAACGCCCACCATTGCGTGGCCCGGGTCTCGCTGGAGCGGCCATCGGCTGAACGGCGCACGATCCGGGGTGCCCATGCCTGAACGCCGCCATAGCCGATAACCCAGGCGGCCATGAAGGCGCCGACTTCCGTGAAGCTCCAGCCAATCACCTCGTAAAGGAACAGCGGTACGCCGACTACAAACCAAACGTCGCGGGCGCCGAACAGGAAGAAACGCGCGGCGGAGAGCAGATTGATGGCTCGGCTTTTCGAGAGAATTTGAGTGAACTTCACCTTCGCCTGCGCCTTGCCCAAATTGGCGGGCAGCAAGGCCACGGCCGCAATGAGGATCACGAACAGACCGGCCGCCATCGCCGATAACGCATGAACGAAACCGAGCCCGGCGAGGAGCGCCGTGCCGAGGAAGAACCCGGCACCCTTCAACGCGTTCTTCGATCCGGTTAGCAACGCCACCCATTTGAACAACGCGGAATGTTCGTCGTCGGGCACGACCAGCTTTATGGCGCTCTTAGAGCTCATCTTGGTCAAATCCTTGGCGATGCCGGACAGTCCTTGCGCCGCCACGACGAAGGCGACGGCCAAGGCCTTCTCCCAATCCGGGTCGAGCGTGGAGAGCATATAGAGAGCCCCGACCTGCAGGCCCAAACCGCAATATAGCGTGGGCTTGAGGCCGAACCGCGATCCAATCCATCCCGCCAGGAGGTTCGTTACGACGCCGAAGAATTCGTAGAGCAGAAACAGGAATGCCAGTTCCAATGGCACGTAGCCAAGCGTGTGAAAGTGCAGCAGAACCAGCATCCGCAGCGCGCCGTCGGTCAGGGTAAAACCCCAATAGGCGGCGGTGACGACAACGTAGTTCCTCAGGTCGAGCATGCTATCCTTCGAGGCTGGCGGCGACTTTCCCGGCCAGCTCGGCCATGCGGCATACATAGCCGTATTCGTTATCGTACCACGCCAATACTTTTAGTTGCGAGCCGTCGACCACCATGGTGGAGAGGCTGTCGACGATGGAGGAGCGGGTATCGTTCACGAAATCGCTCGAGACCAACGGACGGTCTTCATATCCAAGTATACCTGCGAGCGGGCCTGCGGCGGCGGCTTCGAACAGGGCATTGACCTCCTCCGCGCCCGTCTCGCGCGCGACCTCGAAGACGCAATCGGTGATCGAGGCGTTGAGCAACGGTACGCGGACCGCCAAGCCGTTCAGCTTGCCCTGCAATTCTGGATAGATGATGCCGATGGCGGTCGCGGAGCCGGTCGAAGTCGGGATCAAGTTCATCAGCGCCGATCTAGCCCGGCGTAAATCCTTGTGGGGTGCGTCGACAACCACTTGCGTGTTGGTCACGTCATGGATCGTCGTGATCGCACCGTGTTTGATGCCGATCCCCTCGTGGATGACTTTCACGACAGGAGCCAGGCAATTGGTGGTGCAGCTGGCGGCGGTCAGCACGTCGTGTCGGAGCGGGTCGTATAGATGATCGTTCACACCCATGACGACGTTCAGCACTTCGGGCTCCTTTACCGGTGCCGCGACGATGACCTTGCGGACGTCGTTCGTGAAGTAGGGTGCCAGAGCCTCCATCGATTTGAACGTGCCGGTGCATTCCAAGACAATGTCGACGCCAAGCGCTTTCCAATCCACCGCGCCCGGCGTTGATTGATTGGAATAGTTGACCACTCGCTCGCCGATTTGAAGTGCTGTTTTTATCGCCGAGACGTCGACTGGCCATGTGCCGTGCACGCTGTCAAATTTTAATAGATGAGCGGCGACTTCTGCATCTCCCTTGAGTTCGCTGATATGGACGATCTCAATAGGGCCGTCCCCCCAAACGCCGCTCGGTTTCGACAGACTGTTGGCATCGCGCGGGTCGAAGTTCCAAGCGGCCCGGAGGACCAATCGGCCTATGCGTCCGAAACCATTAATGCCGACGCGTATGGTCATTTTCCCGTGAACACAGCTTTGCGTTTCTCCACGAACGCAGTGACACCTTCTTTGAAATCGGCACCTCCGGCACTATCCGCAAAGGCTTCGGCTTCCAATTGCAGTTGATGCTCGAGCTGATTGTTGATCGACGCATACATCAGTCGCTTGGCGTGACCGTATGCGCGGGTCGGGCCCTTGGCGAGGCGTCCCGCCAGTTTCTTCGTTTCTTCATCTAAGGAAGCGGCCGGCACGACTTTGTTGACAAGACCCGCTGCTGCCATGGCTTCGGCATCGATGCGGTCGCCCAGAAGTACCATCTCCATGGCTTTCTTCACTCCGACCATGCGGGGCAACGCATAGGTGGAGCCGCCGTCCGGGCTGATGCCGATATGGCAATAGGCGAGGGTGTAGAATGAGTCGTCCGAGGCGATAATAAGATCGCAGGCGGCGGCGAGGCTGACGCCCGCCCCGGCAACCGCACCGCGCGTGGATGCGATGATCGGCTTTGGGAAGCGTCGCATGGCGGAAATGAAGCCGTGCAGATTATGGATGCGATGTAGGAAGTGTGTTCGCATTTCCTCCGATGATTTTTCCTTTGCCATGCCGGCGAAGGATTTAACGTCACCACCTGCCATGAAATGATCGCCCGCACCCCTGATGACGACGCATCGGACGCTGTCATCGAACTCATATTTATCAAGAAACTCGTGCATGCCGCTCCGCATCTCCAGTGACAGGGCATTGCGTGCATCCTGGCGGTTCATCGTCAGCGTGCCGACACCGTCGGTAATATCTACGAGTAAGTCAGGCATTTAGATCTCCTAATTAGAAAGGTTTGTTAGGTGCCGCTCGCGGATGCGTCGATCCGGGCGATTGTCTCTTTGTTCAAGGGGCCGGTGGCTTCCGCTACGATACATTCGTTGAGTTCCGCTCGGTTCTTACAGCCGAGCACCACCGTGTCCACACCCTCCATCGCCAGCGCGTAACGGTGGGCGAGAGCGGCGGGGCTGGCGCCCAATTCAGATGCAAGGGCGCGGAACGCTGCCGCTTTTTCGTAATCCGTCACCACGCCGTGGCCCGGCGGTAGATCGCGGTCGATGGCGTCGGTCAAGGCACCTCCTTGCACCGGTCGGATACCGAGCACACCGGCACCTGCGTTGTTTGTTTTAGCGATGATGTCGCGCGCCCGGCTTGGCCCATCGAAATATTGCAGGTCACCCGGCGAGTCGAGCAAGTTGGTGATACATTGCACAGCCGCTGGCTTTTGGTCTTGGTCGAGCGCCTCCAAGATACAAGTGGGGATACCGATGCCGGTAATACCCCAGGCACCGATGCGGCCCTGTGCTTGCAGTTTTTCGCAGGCAGGCACGAACTGCTCCGCATAAATTTTCCAACGGGTGGCGGGGCGGTCCGTATAGGCGCTGGCGTCATAGTCGTCTGGAATGATGTTCGAATGCAGGAAGAACAGATCGACGCGGTCAAGGCGCATCCGCTCTAAGCTCTCTTCCAGGCTGGAGATCAAGTTGTCCTCGACCTCGCCTGGGGCGGGTGTGCCCAAACGATGTTTCGTGGTCACTCGGACGCCGTCCGGCAGTTTGCCGTCAAAAGCTTCGCCGATCACTAACTCCGCTTCGCCGTCGCCGTAGCGCGGCGCCATGTCGAGCAGCGTGATTCCGGAATCCGTGGCGGCGCGGACGGTGGCGACACATTCGTCCCGCGTCGTCTCACCCCACAATTGACCGACGCCGCCACCACCCAAGGTCAGGGCGCTGACCGGCCATAATCCAGCCAGTTGCCGCGTTTCCATTTCGAATTCTCCCCCTATAATCAAGCGTACCACCGGTCGGCGAAATACCAGACGGGACATAGTATGAAACTCAACGAAATCGAACAGCAAATGTTGGCGGGAGCGATGGGCGCGCCGCGCCGCTTGTCGCTTGAACATCAGCTCAAGGTCGGACAGTTTTTCGACGCCGAGGATATGGTTGAGATCGGCCACGTCCACATCATGGCGGACACCGAAGCGCTCGGCGAGGCGGGGGTGCGATTCCTGGAGGATATGGCGGAGTATCCGGAGGCCGACCGGCGCGTCCGGGTTCCGACCGTGACCGATCCGCGTGGTGCAGATTTCAACGCCTATCAGCGTATCAAGCACGATGATCGGTTCCTCGGATTGGAGCGCCGCGCCATCGATGCGTTCCGCGCACTTGATGTGATGATGACTGACACTTGTATCAATTATCAGGTCTTCATGCCGCCGGTTTTCGGCGAGCACGTGGCTTTCGGCGATACCGGATCGAGCATTTATACGAACAGCGTGCTGGGCGCGCGCACGAATTTCGAGGGTGGACCATCCGCCTTGGCGGCGGCTCTGACCGGACGGACGCCGCGATACGGATTTCATCTCGATGAGTGCCGGCGGGGAACAACCTTGTTCGAGACAACATTTCAGCCTGAAAGTTATAGCGACTGGGGAGCACTCGGCGGGTTGGTTGGGCGCGAAATGCAATCTTATTGGGAAGTACCGGTGATCTCCGGCATCGATGGCTCGCCAAGCTCCGATGATTTGAAGCATTTCGGCGCGGCGCTCGCCTCCTTCGGCTCGACGCCGCTCTTCCATATGGTCGGCGTGACACCGGAGGTGCGCACCCTTGATGACGCATTCGACGGGCCACTACCGGCGGCGAGGCAACTGGATCGAGCGGCGGTAGACGGTTTCTACCAAACCTATCTACCGGATGATGATGAACTGCACGTGGTGGTCTTTGCCGCGCCGCAACTGTCTCTCGATGAGATGCGCCGCTTAGGGCATTTGCTGGACGGCAGGACGGTAGACGCAAATGTGACCCTGATCGCCTGTACCGCGCCGGCGGTGAAGGAATCTTGCGATCGGTTGGACATCACCAAGCGGATCGAGGGCGCCGGGGGAATTGTTTTAGAAGGTGTGTGTTTCTACAACATGCACGCTCGGGAAATTGGTGAAGCGAATGGCTGGCGGCGCTTGATGAGCAATTCGGCGAAGATCGTGAACATCCTCGGCGGCTACGGTTATGAGCCGATCCTCCGTTCCATGGAAAACTGTGTGGAATCGGCCTGCCAGGGAAGGATTGTCCGATGAGCGAGCGGATCATCAAGGGCCATGTGGGTATCGGCGGAACGGTGTCCGGCGAAGCGCTGGTCGCACACGACAACTTCAGCGCGCGATACGATCTCGACCGCATCAACGGCACGTTTTCGCGGCCTACCCATCAACTCTTCGGGCAGAATTACGACGGCAAGATATTGGTGCTTAACATCGCAAAGGGCGGCGTGGCGACAGCCTGGATGCTGCGTTCGATGAAGGAAACCGGCGTCATTCCGAAGGCGTTATTGCTGAACTACGCCAATCCGATCATGGCGCAGGGGGCCGCCCATGCAGATTTTCCGATGATCGACAGGTTCGAGGAAGACATCACAGAGGCTATTAAAACTGGGGATCGAGTCACGGTGAATCCGGGGGATGGAACCGTTATCGTGCATGAGAACTAGAGTGTGACCCGAGCCGAGACTAGGTTTTTAGCCTCCGTTAACCTTGAAATTATTTCGTTTCGAGGTGTAAAATCTCGCGATACGTTTCGCAGATAGTTAGAGATAACTAATGACCCGGCTAGGGTTCGCTTGGCTACCCCTGACATTGTGGACGTTGAAACGCCGCAATTTGAAGATCCTGCGGCATTAAGAATTTACACTGTTAGAGGTAAGGACTATGGCGACTGGTACTGTAAAATGGTTTAACCCGACTAAGGGTTTTGGCTTCATCGAGCCCGATGATGGCGGCAAGGATGCGTTCGTTCACATCTCTGCTGTTGAGCGTGCGGGCCTGAACGGCCTCAACGAAGGTCAGAAGGTTTCCTACGACCTTGAGCCGGGCCGCGACGGCAAGTCTTCGGCGGAGAATCTTAAGCTCGACGACTAGAAACGTTTCGGAATTCAAGAGCGCCCCGCACGGGATTTCCCGGCGGGGCGTTTTCTTTTTGGTGTGTGCTACACCACTCCTGCTTTTTTCAATCCAGAGACTTCGTCCGCGCCGTAGCCAAGCTCAGTGAGGATTTCATCCGTATGGGCGCCGCATTCGGCGGTCGCCGTGACCAGTTTGTTGGTCGAGCGGCTCATATGAATCGCTTGGCCGATCAAGGTGAGCGGGCCCAGCTTCTCAGATTCTACCGTTTGCGCGATGCCTTGGTGTTGGACTTGCGGGTCGGCGAAGGTTTCCGCCAACGTGTAGATCGGTCCGCAGGGCACACCGGTCTCGTTCATGATCTGGATCCATTCCGCCGATTCCTTTTGCGACGTCGCGGAATCGATTTCGGCGTTTAGGGCCGTGCGGTTTTTCGCCCGGTCCCCGGCCTTCGCATAGTCCGGATGCTCAATCAAATCGGCGCGGCCGATGGCCTCGCAGAACTTGATCCACATGCCGGGCGTTGGCGCGATGGTGAAATACCCGTCGGATGATTTGAACACACCCATCGGCGAATTGGTCGGGTGATTGTTACCCACTTGCCCCGGCAATTCCTGTTTCATCGTCCATCGCGCGGCTTGGAAATCGAGCAGGAAGATCATCGCTTCGATCAGCGAGGTGTCGACCCACTGACCTTCGCCGGACTCTTCCCGTTCCAACAATGCCATGCACACACCATTCGCAAGTAACAGCCCCGCCGTGACGTCGGAGATCGCCGCACCCGATCGCATTGGGCCTCGTCCGGGCTCTCCCGTCACCCACATATGGCCGCCCATGCCTTGAATGATCGGATCGACGCCGGGGCGGTTCACATACGGGCCGCTTTGGCCGAAACCCGAGATGCTGCCATAGACGATGCGGGGATTAATCGCCTTGATCGTCTCGTAGTCGATGCCCAACCGGTTTTTCACATCCGGTCGGTAATTCTCAATAATGACGTCCGCCTCCGCCGCCAGCTTCTTGAAGATGGCGACACCTTCCTCGCTTTTTAGATTGAGTGTCAGCGAGCGTTTGTTGCGGTGCAAATTTTGAAAATCCGGACTATGGCGCGCCGCGAAGTCTGAAGGACCACCTGTCTCCGGCATTTCAATCTTGATAACCGAAGCGCCCCAATCCGCAAGCTGCTTCACGGCGGTGGGTCCAGCGCGGGCCCGGGTGAGATCGAGTACCTTGTATTTTGATAGGACGGTCGATGCCGGTTCAGTCGCCATTCTTAATATCCTTTCTCTATTTAGAGTCTCAGTCGGCCAAAATTCGGGCCAATTCCTCGCCATGCGTCAGCATGGGGTAGTGTCCCGCATCCATCTCAATCCATTTCGCCTTGAGGCCGTCCGCCGTGCGGCGTTGATGCGGCTCGGGCGGGTTCTCGCTGTGGACGCAGTAGATCACGGCGCTGTTCGGCCACTCGTTGGCCCAGAACGCTTTCAATTCGTCGGCACTCACGTCCGACAATCCGTTCGGGTGCGGCGTGGCGCGCTCCAACGCCCAGTCCTTCTGCGCGCCTTCGAGCTCGCCGAAGAGACGGTTCGCCAGGTCATTTCGCGTTGGCCCGCGTGCGAACTCCGACATCTCGTATGGGTCGGCGTCTCCACGTTGCACGATGTCCTTGGTGCTTTCACCCACTTGCGGGACGAGGGCGTCGACGAAGATGACGCGGCCAATGCGGGCCTTAGCCAGCTCGGCCGTCTTCGCCGCAATCATGCCGCCGGAACTGGTGCCTACCAGGACGACGTCGTTTAAATCCTCATGGCGCAGTAATTCCGAGAGTTCCTCGGCAGCGCCCGTCACCGTGATACCGGCGCGCAGCGCATGCACGCGCTCGCCGCAGCCTTCCATTGTCGGCGCGTAGACCGTGTGTCCGGCGGCGCGCAACGCGTTCGCCGTTGGCTGCCAAATCCAGCCGCCCTGAAATGATCCGTGAACCAGTAAGAATGTCGCCACGCCGCTTCTCCCCATCATTGTTGTACAGGGAGTTAGGTCGCGCTCGGGAAAACGAAAACCGCCGCTATCGCTCGATCTGTACTTCGACGGCGGCGCTGGCGATTACCGCCGTATCTCCGTCGCCCGCGTCGACCACGTCGAGCCCGCCCATGACCGCGCGCACGGTGACCTTGCCGACCGGCAGGCTTTCCGCCACCCGATCGGTGTCAACCTCACTCGGTTTTTGCACACCGATAGTAACGTCAACTTGCAGCGTGTCCTTGTCGATGCCGAGTGCACTGATAAAGGAGAGTGACGAGTGGTGCAGCGCGTCCTGCACGGCGCGCAGCGCCGCCTTGGTATAATCGCCGCCATGCAGATCATTGCCGGCACCCATTTCGAGTATTGCGCGGTGTAAGGTCATAATTATGCTCCCTCCGGCAGATCGAGATAGACGACCGCCGCCGCATGGGCGATCAGGGTGTTGTCGGTCCCGGCGTCATTGGGAATTTTGAGCCCACCCTCGACCACCTCGCAGGTGCCGGTGCCGTGCGGCAGCACGTCCAGAACTTGTTGTGTGTCGACCTTCTCCGGGTCCGGCACGCCGATCTTCACCTCGACGCGCATGGAATCCGTATCCTGCCCGATAGCATTGGCGATGCTCAGCGAGTTGTGCCAAAGCGCGTCCCGCAACGCGCGCACAGCTGCCTTGGTCGGCTCCGTCCCTCTGATATCGGTCCCCATGCCGATTTCAAGCACCATCCGCGTCCAAGCCATGGCAAATCTCCAATGTTTCGATTGTGAATAGGGATGTCGGTTTCAGGAGGAGAGGGGCAAGGGGATGAGGTGTGAGCCCCGCCGAATTGGACGGGACGCTGCTGCCCGCTATCATGTCTTTGCAATCTCGATCCAACAGCGGAGCCGCCGTGTACCCGCGCAAACTCACCATCGACGATATCGAAGCGCTGGCACTGGGGGC
>CAXAGK010000075.1:0-11660 GCA_963968305.1 uncultured Rickettsiales bacterium
TGTCCCTCGACATCCCGCCACCAGTCCCGGAATCGGGTACGTACCGTTTCTCCAAAATCAGCGATATCGGCGCTCGACTTAATATCGTCGGGCGGCGGCGCAGTGAGTGCCTCGTAAGTCAGGGTCTCACCCTTCTGTTCCATATCCAAGAACGTCGTCGGAATCTGAAACACGTGATGCATCAAAACCCGCCAAGATCGGGGCCGGTTCGGCAATTGATCCTCGAGCCGTTCATCCGGCATCTGCCGCATCAGGCGGATCGCCGTCTCCAAGATATCATCATAACGCGCCGCCAATTCCGCCGGCGACATTTCCGGCGCCGTGTCGTCCGGCAGCCCCAGAAAATCGACGACGTCCTTGATCACTTGCGCGAAGACGAACTTATCGCCTTTCGAGACAATCGGGACGCTCCGAGCTCCTAAACGCTGCAGCTCTTCCATCCCGTCTTCCAACACATTGATTGAATCGAACTCGATCCCACGGACCGACAGGTAATCTTTTACCCGGATACAACTCGTTCAATGTGGTTGCCAAAAAACCTTTATCGCTTCGCCCATGGGTTACTCCTTTTGGGTGCTTCAAATTTCGTAATCACTAACAGAGTTATATATCCGGAGAAAGGTAGACGGCAACTTTCGCCACCGCTACCACATCTCGTGAAGCGTGCCGAACGCTCCCATTGAGATCAATAGGTCGCGAGCACGCCTCGCAGAATGTCGAACATACGGTCGAAATCAGCTTCCTCGCAGATAAAAGCCGGAGAGAGCATTACCGTGTCGCCGGTGATCTTAACCAAAATCCCCTTCTCGTAGAGGTCCTGCACCGCTTGATAGCCCCGTGTGCCGGGTGCGCCATCGGGCGCCAGGTCGAGGGCGGCGAGCATGCCCACACCGCGCATATTAGTGACGACTGGCAAATCCTTCAGATCGAAGAAATGGTCAAGGAATGGATTGGACAAGGCCTTCGCCCGCTCGAACATGTCTTCCTTCTCGAAAATATCGAGGGTCGCGAGACCCGCCGCGCAGGCTGCCGGATGGCCGGAATATGTATAGCCGTGGAAGAAGTCGACCCCCTTCTCAGGTGCCGCGTCGACGATGGTCTTATATATGTGATCGCTGACACCGACCGCGCTCATCGGAATGGCGCCATTGGTCATAGCCTTCGCCATAGTAACCATGTCGGGTTGCACGTCATAGGTATCGGCACCGAACGGATTACCGGTCCGCCCAAACCCGGTGATGACCTCATCAAAAATTAACAAGATGCCGTGTTCATCGCAAATTTCACGAAGCCGTTTGAGATAGCCTTTCGGCGGCAGGTAGGCACCGACGGAGCCCCCAACCGGCTCGACGATACAGGCCGCGATCGTGTCGCCCCCATAAGTATCGCAGAGACGCTGCAGGTCTTCCGCCAATTCGACACCGTGCTCGCCTTCGTCGCGCGCGAATTTGTTTTCAGGAAGATTGGTATGGCGCATATGCACGACACCCGGAATGCCGAGGCCGTACATCTCACGGTTCTTGACCATACCACCGACGGAGAAGCCACCGAAATTGACGCCATGATAACCCTTCTCTCGGCCGACGAGGCGAAGACGCTGTCCCTCCCCCTTCACTCGGTGATAGAGCAGCGCGATCTTTAAGGTCGTCTCAACCGCTTCCGAGCCGGAACTTCCGTAGAAGATGTAGTCAAGATTGCCCGGTAGCAATTGCGAGATCCGGCGCGCCAACTCAAAGGCCGAGGGATGGCCGTGCTGAAACGGTGGACAATAGGACATTTCCTTCAGCTGAGCGTAAACCGCTTCCGCGATCTCTGGCCGGGCGTGGCCGAGCGGTGAACAGAACAATCCTGAGACCGCATCAATCAACTCGTGCCCCTGATATGTCTTGTAGATGATGCCCTTGCCCTCGGTCATCATGCGCGTATGGGTGTTCTTGAAATGCTTGTTCGACGTGAACGGCATCCAATGGGCTTCTAAATCGTTCGGCATGATACGCATGACAGTCGCTCCTCTTAGCAGGCCGCAGGGCGGCGCTTTCGACGAATGTGATATTATTTGTCGTAAGAATGAGGGAAGAATTGTGCCCGGACCAGCCCTCTCTCGCGCTAAATCATCGCTGGCCGGGTCCCCGAGCGCGACATAAGGTCTTCGCGTCTCAATTTAAGCGTTTGCTGCACGTCCATGGACCCCTCCGCCCTCATTCTGTTGTTTCTCTTTACCTTGGTGGTCGGCGGATTCGTCGGCGGGACCGGAATCGGCGGTGTCTTGTTGGTGCCGTATCTCGTGTTCGTTCTCGGCATGGAAGCACAGAATGCCGTCGCTTCAGCGATGTTCGCCTATATGTTCAGCGGTGTCGCCGCGACCTTCGCCTACGCACGTCATGGCTCGATTAAATGGTCGATGGTCTGGGCGATCTGTGGCGCCGCGGTTCCGGCCGCCTTACTTGGCTCCATCACGGTGTGGAGTGTCCCCGGGGAAATGCTCCTCGCAGGCCTCGCCGCGCTCACGATCTTCTCTGGCTATCGCACCCTCCGCCCGCCGAAAGACGGCCGCAGCGATAACGAAGATATCCGCGCGCCCGCGCTGATAATGGTCGGTGGCCTTTCCGGTTTCGTCAGCGCGTTAGTCGGCGCGGGCGGTGCCGTTGTCGTGATCCCGCTGATGTTCGCAATGGGCGCACCCGCCCTTCTTGCAATCGGTCTCTCGCAAGCGATCCAATTCGTCATCGCCGTCACCGCGACGATCGGTAATTTATCCGTCGGCCAGATTGATTTCACGACAGGTGGCGTCATCGCGGTCGCTTTGGTTATCGGTATAATGATCGGCACACGTGTCGCACATTCCCTGCCTGTCGACACCTTACGCAAAACTGTGGCATGGGTGCTAACCCTGGTCGGGCTCTCCATTGCAATCCAACTCGCGCGGGATGCGATTGCAGTTTAGAATACCGGGCAAAGGAAGAATGCCATGAGCCTTGCATTAATGACACGCGACGACGATACCCGCCGCCAAGACGCCCAGAACCTGCGCGCGCGCATCCGCAGTGGTGCCCATGACGGTCTGACCACGGGTCTTGCCCCCGGCATGGTACAACTCAACCTCGCGATTTTACCCAAAGCGTGGGCGGACGATTTCAAACACTTTTGCGAACTAAATCCGAAACCTTGCCCCTTGGTGTCGATGACGGAGCCGGGCAACCCGATATTCCCAAGCGACATCGGAGACGGTCTCGACGTCCGGAGCGACGCCCCCCGCTACCTCGTGTTCCGCGACGGTATTTTAGCGGGCGAAGTGACGGACCTTACGGATATGTGGCAAGACGACTTCGTCGCATTTGGTATGGGTTGCTCCTACTCATTCGAGGAGGCGCTGGTTTCTGGCGGCCTATCGCTGCGGCATATCGAGCAAAAGACGAAAGTGCCTCTTTACGTAACGAACATCGCGACCGAGCCATCCGGCCCATTCCACGGGCCGACCATCGTATCAATGCGCCCGTTCCTGCCAAAAGAAGCCATCCGTGCGGTCGAGATCACAGCCAAGTATCCCCGCGTTCACGGCACACCCGTACATTTCGGAAACCCGGATATGATCGGCATCGATGATATAGCCGATCCTTATTCAGGCGCGCCACCTGTGATCCATGAAAACGAGGTTCCGGTTTTCTGGGCCTGCGGGGTTACACCGCAAATCATCGTCGAGCACGCCAAACCATCGATCTGCATCACCCACAAACCAGGCCACATGCTAATCACGGATAGACTGAACACCGAGCTAGCGGATTAGGGTTTTTACTAGACCCTGCCCGTAAATCCGGATGCCAGACGAACGAGCTAACGATTTCATTTGTTCGGCATCAAAACCATTTGAGTCTGTGTCACCACCGCACATAGCTTGCCGTCGGCGCGTTTGATATCGGTGCGCCACACCATGGTCGTGCGGCCTTTATGCAATGCGATGGTCTCCGCGAACGCGGTTTCGCCCACGGGGATCGACGCCAGGAAATTCGTCTTACTTTCAAGTGTCGTCGTGCGCGCACCTTCCGGCAGATTCAACACACACGCCAGCGCACCCATGTTGTCGGCGAAGGACATCACCGCGCCGCCATGCAGAATAGCTGGATGAGTACATAGCTGCTCGCGCACAACCAACGTCGCCTTGACGCAATCCGGTGTCGCTTCCGTCACCGTGATGCCCAGCAGTTCTGAGAACGGCGAGCGACGGGAGTTGATCAAATCGATAGAGTCGTCCATCTCGACCTCTTCACACTATGCCAAGTTCTGGATAGGGCTCATTCTTCGTGACCCGCCCATAGCCGAGCCGGGTCAAATCCATCGTCGAGAATGCGCCGTCGAGGATCAGCTCCGACAGCGCGCATCCGGCTCCCGGCGCTTGCATGATCCCATGGCCGGAAAAGCCCGCGGCGATATAGACATTCTCCATGCCATCGTCCCAACGTCCGATAATACCGTTCTTGTCGAGCTCGTTGCGTTCGTAATGGCAGGCCCAGGTACGCTCCAGGCGTAGCTCCTCCATCGCTGGCACCCGGTGTGCCAAGGCCGGCCAGACTTCACGTTCGAACCAATCCGGATCGTAATTCCAATTGAATCCGGGCTTCACCGACCAATCGGGTTTGCCGCCGGTATAGCCGACACCCTCCGGCCGGAACGCGAGGTCGGTCTCCGACTTGAGAAACGGTAGGGGCTCGATCTTCGCCTTGCAGCGGAAGAAATGCGTCTGGCGAGACATGGGACGGATCGGCACCGGCCAATCTAGCATTGCCGCGACTTCGCCCGACCACGCACCTGCCGCCAACACGAAGAGGTTCGCCGATAAGGTTTTGCCGGACTCCAATATCACGCGGCGGGCAACACCGGCGGCGCCTTGCCAATCCATGACCCGATCCTGGCGGTACTCAACACCCAATTTTCGAGCTTTCCGTTTGAAACCCATCATAGCAGCATACGGATCGATCCACGCATCATCCGGGGTCAGCACACCGATATCGACATCGTCGAAATTGACCGAGGGGTATCGCGTCCTGAGATCGCCCTGTTCCAAGAGCTCGGCCGCCACGCCGTTCGCGGTCTGGGTATCGTAATTGGCGCGCATCTGAGAGCTATCACCCCCATCAGAGAGAAAGAGGTATCCTTGCGCCCTGAAAGAGATATCAGCGGGCTCGCCGTCGACAGCCATTGCCTCCTTGAATTCACGGTAGAAATCGAGCCCGTAACTGCCGAGTGACACGTTTTCGGGGCGACTGAACAGGCGCCGCACACCACCCGACCCGCCTGGCGTCGTCGCGAACTCATATGTCGGATCTGGTTCGAGCACGACGATTTCGCCACCGCGCCCGGACGCCGCCAAATGATAAGCGACGCTGGAGCCGATCAATCCACCGCCGATAATGACAATGTCGGTGCTCATGAGATTCTACCGCCCACGTCCGGCATTCTCTGCGAATGCCTTCTCCCAATTTCGACCGTCGAAACACCTGATCTCAGGCGTCTCACTATGCATGTCGTAGTCGTCGAGCGTGTTGACGTTGACGACAAACATATCGGGTGCCGCGCGCGGATTTCCGAAAGTGTGTATACCACAGGTCGGGCAAAAATAGTGCTTCGCCACCATCTCGTTGAATTGATAAAGCTGCAGCGTATCTTCGCCTTCGGTTATCTTAAGTTTGCTCGGCTCAACCCGAGCCAGAAGAATGCCTTTCTTCGTGCAGACCGAGCAGGTGCATCTCGTGACCTTTGAGAGATCGGCATCGACCTCGAACGTTACCGTGCCACAATGGCAACTACCGTGATAAATCGTCATCGGACTAACCCGCTTTCATTTCCAGAATCTGTTGATGCAATGCCGCTTGGCATTCGACGCCTTCGGTGGCCGAACGCGCCCGGTTGGCATAGCGCCGATCCCCTGGAATGCGCGTACCTTCCTGTGCGTCGATAAGGCTGAACAGACCCTCGACCCGCCGCGCAAAATTGTCATGATAGCCTTTCGGGTCGATCAGAATAAACACCTGACCGCCGTTCGAGGGCCCGCTGTCGCTGGAGCCATATTCGGCGAATTGCTCTTGCGCTTCGAAACAGAAATTCCCGCCGGTCAATCCCGCTGCCAACAGTTCCACCATCATCATGATGGCGTTGCCCTTATGTGCACCGAATGGCAGTTGCACACCTTCCAACGCTTCCGCCGGATCGGTCGTCGCATTGCCGTCCTTATCAAGCGCCCAGCCTTCCGGAATCGAATGGCCTTCGCGAGCGGCCACCATAATTTCGCCCCGTGCCGCGGCACTGGTCGCGAAATCAAAGACCATCGGCGGCTTCCCATCACGCGGGCACGCAAAGGCCATCGGGTCGGTGCCATACAATGCCGTGTCCCCGCCCCAGGGCGCCACCAGTGAGCGCGACGTGGACATCGAGAAACAGATCAATCCCGCATCGCCGAAAGGCTCAACATCCCACCACAAGGCGTTCAGATTGCCGTTGTTGCGCAAACCCATGGCGGCAATACCTTGAGACTTGGCTTTCTCTATTGCCATCGCGCGACCCGCAACGATGGCCGGTGGCGAGAAACCATTTTTGGAATCCACATCAACCAGGCCCGGTGCTTTGTCGTTTACTTCCGGCACGGCTTTGCCGTCGATCCGGCCGTTCTTCATCGACGAGACATATCCCGGGATACGGAATAATCCGTGCGAATGGGTGCCATCCGCCTCCGCCTGTGTCACGACGTCGGCAATGACGTCCGCATTCGCGGCCGACATCCCATTTGCGATGAACACCTCAGTCGAGAGCGCTCGAATTTCATCGAGCGACAGTTTCACCGTATTGGCCATATTTATTCCTTTCTGCGGCTGGGCAATGCGTCACCCAGCAATTTACAAATCAAGATCATCTCGGGAATTTTTTGCGTCATCTTACTAAGGATCGCAGTCATCGCAGCTGCTTGTTCCGGCGTCGGTGATGGATGTGCGCTGGTGGTGGCGGGCAGGCGAGCAACAAGCTCATCCGCTGCCGCCTCTGCGGCCTTGGCGATACTGCCCCCGGCCCGCAAGATTTCCCCGGAGTTCAAGTAAGGCCACAGCACCGCGCCGACATGGGCAAGATAGGGTGGCCAATTCGCCAGGTGCCGATAAACCCCCGGCAAAAACCCGGTGCCTGCTGGAAATCCCCAAGAGCCGATGGTCTGCGCCAAGGTCAGCGTGTCCGGATCCATCTCGTCCGCCTGGACCATGCGAACCAAGCTCAGCGACATCGGCGGCGGGGTCCTACCCGAACGTTGCGGAACATACGTCTCAACACCGGTCGCGGATTGCGCGAGCAATCGTTGCAGGACGCAAACAAATAGAATGTTCGGGCGGTTGTTGCGATCATAGGCAGCGTAGACGTCTTGAATTTTCTGCTCTGCCGCCGCATCGACACCCATCGCCCGCAGCGCCACTTCGGGCAGCGGCGTCAGCGGTTCGGTCTCTAGCGTATCGACCAACGATAATGCCGTCTCTTGAAAGTCGCCGCATTTATTGGCCGGACCGATTGCCGCCCACAACCACTCAAGCGCGCCAGGAATTGACGCTACATGGCGCACGATAGTGGTGACGTTCGGCACTCCCCAAAGGCGACGAACTTCCGAATAGATATGATCGATGTCGCCGGTCGCGTCTTTTTCAAGAATTTCCGAAATCAATTGGCTCATACTGTCCCCACCGGATTGGCAGGTGAGCCAACAGCGCCCGGTAGGAAGAGCGGCGGGGCGGTAATAAAAAAGCGATATCGGTTGTTCGCTGCCAGCCATTCAGCGATCTCCGTGAAATACCACATCTCTCCCAGATGAATGCCAAGCTTGAACAAACATAGTTCGTGGATCGGCAGGCCGGGGCCTTTCTCCATCCCTTCAGGTCGCCCGCCGTGTTCATATTCGACCGCGCGGTTATCGGAGACCAAAACCGCCATACCGCTGCCGTCGATCCATTGCAGCAGCTTTTGGTCAAAACCGTCGAAGGCCGGGCAATGCGTGCGCGGTAGATCCGGCGGGACGTCGGAACCGAGTTCGATCAGTTTATCTGCGTAACCTGTATAGCAGCAGACGATGTCGCCCTTCTCGATCTCGATCCCGTCCGCATCCAGCATATACATGACGTCGTCATAACTGACGGGCCGGCTCTCCTCGCCGTAATGCTTTTTCATATTGAGCATGACGCCGCGCCCCTGCACGCAGTGCTGCGCCATATGCTCGATACCCAGGTTCCAGGCGCCAAGCTCACCGTAACGCGGCTCCCCTGCCTTGTTGACTAGCTTGTGCCCGTTATATTGGATGATCTCCTCCACCCCGTCGCCATCCGCATCGAACAGCCCGCCCATATGTGCGAAACTGTCCCACTGCGAGGAATGCTGGTTATAAAGCAGCACCGCGTCGTCCGAGACGACCTGGGTACTACCAGGGTCAAACGCGTCGATACGCATATTGAAAGCAGTCTTACCGCCACGGACCACGGGCTTCAAAAGCGGCGGCTTGCGCCGCGGATTGGTCGCATCCGTGGCCGGAACGTTAAGCGGCAAACTGAGACAGAAACGCTTTCCTGTCGTTATCTCCCGCGCCGCTTGAACCGTGTTGTCCTCGGTCAGATAGTTCAGCCGCCCGAGTTGATCGTCCGGCCCAAACTCACCCCAGTTCGATCCCGGCGGCCGGTTTTTCCATTTTTGCGGCATTGCGATTTCTCCCTTATGTCCAATCCGGGCGACGTTTCTCGACAAAGGCGTTGAGGCCTTCCTGCGCGTCTTCCGTATCGATGATATGGCAAATCGTGTCGACGACATATTCGATAGTGCGGCGGTATTCGTTATCGTTTGCGCGCATGAAGGAATCGCGACCGATGCGCATCACGACCGGCGACTTGCGCGCCATGTCTTGCGCCAATTCGCGCGCCTTTTCTAAGACCTGATCGCGCGGCACCGCATAGTTCAACAAGCCCCGCGCCTCGGCGTCCTTAGCCGAGATGGGTTTGCCGGAGAACAGCAACTCGAACGCCTTATGGCGACCGATTTGGCGCGGCAGATGAACGTAGTGCATGGCCGGAATGACACCGACATCGATCTCCGGATAGGAAAGATCGATATCGTCCGCCGCGACGATCATGTCGCAGGAAACCGCGAGCGTAACACCCGCTGCCCGAGCCGGTGCGGTGACCGCCGCGATGCTCGGCTTGCCGAGACGGTATTGCGCGTCATGCATGCCGAAATACAGCACTTCCAGGAAATTACGGAGGTCGAGCCCAGTTTTGCCCCGGATCATCTTTAGGTCCATCCCAGCACTGAATGCCGCCTTGCAATCGCTGGTCAGAATGACGCCCCGCACCTCCGGGTCCTCGCGCACCCGCCCATAGGCATCGACCACTTCCTGAGCCAACAACATATCAATGGCGTTGACCGGCGCTCGGATCATCGTGATCTCGGCCACGCGGTCTCGCACCTCGTAGCGGATGCGTTTGTACTCAGTCATGCAGTAGGGCCCTCTCGGTTCATTCTTTCGCTTATGTGCGAAGATAAACCGGGCTCCGGTGGAGGCAAATGGAGGGGCTGATTATAGCGCCCCGCTTAAGCTTCGACGGTGCATCCTTCGACGGGCTCAGGATGAGGTTATGGGAAAGTAGTTTACAGAAGCTAAAACGTCATTCGGAGTCTGTCGAAGGATGATCGCACACCACAAAATTTCCTACCTTCTTTTCCTGACCGACGTACCATCTTTATCCGTCTCCGTCACTTGGCCCTCACTCCACATGACCTCCACCGCGCCGCAAGCCACCGCGAAGGGCATCCTGTTGATGCTGATGTCGCTGTTCATGCTGACCTGTTCGGATGCGGCGACGAAATGGCTGGGGGCGGACTATCCGGCCGGACAGATTATTTGCTTTCGGGCGGTATTCTCTCTTATACCCATCATGATCATGATTGCCTTTCGCGGCGGCATCGCCAGCCTGGCCATCGTCGACCGGCAAGGACAGGCGTGGCGGGCCTTCTATTTCGCGGTGGGTTCTTCGTTGATCGCCATCTCCATGATCGTGCTGCCGATCGCCGATGCCGCCGCCATATTGTATGCCGGTCCGTTGATCATCACCGCGCTCGCAGTGCCGATGCTCAAGGAGAGGGTTGGCTGGCGGCGCTGGACGGCCATTGCCGTCGGCTTCGGCGGGATCGTCATCATGTTGCGCCCGACACCGAGCGCCATCCAATGGTTGGGATTACTACCCTTGGCGGCAGCATTCTGCAGTTCGATGCGCGATATTTACGCCCGCCGATTAGCGACCAGCGAAAGCGCCAATTCCATGATGTTCTGGTCCGCTGTCGCCACCGTGATTTTGGGTGGGATATCGCTGCCCTTCGCCTGGACGTCGCCGCTTCCGATCGACTGGGGATTGCTGGCGGTATCGGGCGTTCTCATCGGTGTCGCGCACTACCTCATGATCGAAGCCTACCGCATCTCCGAGGCCGCGACCGTCGCACCCTTTAAATATTCCGGCATTCTGTGGGCCGTCCTATTCGGATATTTTGTCTGGGGCGACATCCCGGACGCCTTCATCCTGAGTGGTGGCGCTCTGGTCATTGCCAGCGGGCTCTATATTCTGCATCGAGAGACGCAACGAAAGAGAAGCGCATGAACGCGCCCAAAGCCACTTCGGCCATGACCAAATCTCAAGCGACCAAAGGCATTCTGCTGATGGTATTGGCGATGTTTTTTATCTCCATCATGGGGGTCGGAACGAAATGGGTCGGCCCCGATTATCACGTGGCGCAGATCGTCTTTATCCGAAATATCTTCGTGCTGATGCCGATCCTTTTCATGGTGTGGAAAAATGGTGGCATCGAGAGCCTGCGGGTCAACAACAAGAAGGGCCTCGCCATACGCGCGTTCTTCCAGTTTGGCGCGGCCTCCTTTATCGCGACGACGCTTATTCTATTGCCTCTGGCCGATGCAGAAGCCTTATTCTTTGCTGCCCCGCTCCTCATGGCATTCCTCTCCGCACGGATGTTGGGAGAGCGCGTCGGATGGCGGCGCAAGACCGCCATCGCCGTCGGGCTTCTCGGTGTTCTCATCATGCTGCGGCCGACGCCCGACTTGATTCAACCAACTGCCTTGTTCGGCGTCGCGGCCGCAATCTTCATTGCGCTCCGGGATGTCTGGACCCGTAAGTTACGCGAAGGTGAAACGGCGAACGCGATCATGTTCTGGTCCGAGATGGGCGTCCTAGCCGGATCCCTCCCAATCGCACTTTATTTCTGGCAGCCGGTTACGATGAACGATGTTGGCGTCATGGCCTTCGCCGGATTTTTCCTCGGCGCGGCACAATTTGTCATGGCGGTTGCATTTCTGACCGCCGAAGTCGCGACGGTGGCACCCTTCCGCTATACCGTCATTCTATTGACCACGCTGTTCGGCTATTTGTTCTTTGATGACATTCCCGACGGCTTCGTCATCGCGGGTGTCTCGGTCGTCATCGGCAGTGGACTTTATATTCTGCGCCGCGAAGCACATAGAACGGCGGACCCGGCTTGAGCGCACCTGCCTCTTCTTCGCTGCGCGGCATTCTGTGGATGCTGGTCGCCATGGGACTGATCGTCCTCTCCAACGCGACCACCAAATGGATCAGCGCGGATTACTC
>CAXAGK010000076.1:0-11620 GCA_963968305.1 uncultured Rickettsiales bacterium
TGTGACACTACTGGCCCATATCGGGCGGGTGTATCTCTTGTCCGACGAGGGCGCGCTGTCCCTATTGGTCGATATGGCCTTTATTCCGGCCCGCTACTCGGAGGCGACTTTGGCCGCGCATGGCGTGGGTTGGTCGCTTTTCTCAACGCCGGTGACGTATTTGTTGGTACACGGTGACCTCACGCATCTGCTGGTGAATGTCTTAATGTTTCTGGCATTCGGTGCTGCTGTCGGTCGGCGCATGGGAAGCTGGGCGATGTTACAATTCTATGTGTCGTGCGGATTGGCGGGCGCTTTGGTGTTCTGGCTCTTCAATATCGGATTGATCGCCCCCGTCATTGGTGCGTCGGGCGCTATTGCTGGAATGGTCGGTGCGGTCTGCCGCATGAGTTTTCGGCCCTCCGATCCTTCCAATCCTATGCCTTTCAGTAACAGG
Organism: uncultured Rickettsiales bacterium; assembly: GCA_963968305.1. Taxonomy (GTDB): domain Bacteria; phylum Pseudomonadota; class Alphaproteobacteria; order UBA8366; family UBA8366; genus UBA6544. The sequence goes on from CAXAGK010000076.1 coordinate 437, forward strand.
GGGTCGGCGCTCGGGTTTATCGTTGTGTGGATGGTGTTGAATTTCTTCTTCGGTATGCTCCCACCCGAAGCGCTCGGCATGGCGGGCGGGGGTATCGCCTGGGAGACTCATCTCGGTGGGTTTATATTCGGATTTATTGGAATTTCATGGTTTGACGGTCGTGGTTTGCCGCCAAATTATTTTGAATTTATAACGACCGCACATACATAGCATGTGCAGGCGCTGGATTTGAGGAGGTCGACGCGATGGACACGATGCAGGCTCTTATTTCACGGGTATCCGTACCACCGAAGCTATTGAGCGATCCGGCACCCCGCGGCGCTGATCTGGATGAGATCATGGCGGCGGCGATGAGCGCGCCCGATCACGGCAATCTCTCGCCATTCCAGTTCATCACCATTGAGGGTGATGCCCGAGCCAAACTCGGCGACGTTTTCGTTGAGGCGCTGAAGAAACGCGATCCGTCGGCGGACGAAGCGATGATCGAAAAGGAACGAAATCGCCCAATGCGCTCGCCGCTGATCGTCGTTGCCGTCGCGAAGATCGACGAGCATAACGAGAAGGTGCCTGCGGTCGAGCAGGCCGTCACCACGGGTATTGCTGCCTATAACATGATCGTGGCGGCTCAGGCCAAAGGCTACGGCGGCATCCTGCTGACAGGCAAGAACGCCAAAGATCTGAACGTTAAAGCGGCGCTCGGCCTCGAGGCGACGGATGAAATCGTCTCTTTCGTCTATCTCGGCACACCGATCAAGCAAGTCAGCGAAAAACGCCGCCCAGACGCCGCGCAATTCATGTCGGAATGGACGGGATAGCCCTTCTCTACAGGACGTCTTCTCTTGGCGTGTAATCCATGCCGACCGCTTCCGCGACAGCTTCGTAGGTAACTTTACCTTCGTGGACATTGAGACCCTCGAGGAACCCCGGATCGCTTAAGAGCGCATTCTTCCATCCCTGGTTGGCGAGCTTCAACGTATAGGGCAGTGTTGCGTTGTTGAGCGCGAAGGTGGAAGTCTGCGCGACTGCGCCCGGCATGTTGGTGACACAATAATGGACGACGCCGTGTTTGGTATAGACCGGGTTGTCATGGCTGGTCGGGCGGGATGTCTCAAAACATCCGCCTTGATCGATGGCGATGTCGACGACGACCGAGCCCGGGCGCATCGATTTGATCATCTCCTCGGTCACGACCTTTGGTGCTGCCGCGCCCGGCACCAAGACGGATCCGATCACCAAATCCGCGTCTGCCACGTGCCGTTCGACCGCATCAACGGTGGAGTAGACCGTGTTGAGCTGCGCGCCATAGCGCCAGTCGAGCTCATCAAGGCGGGGCAGGGAGCGGTCCAGCACGGTGACTTTGGCTTCCATTCCCATGGCGAGGCGGGCTGCTGCTCCGCCGGCGACGCCGCCGCCAACGACACAGACCCGCCCGGCCAATACGCCTGGCACACCGGAGAGTAGGACACCGGTACCGCCCGGCTCCTTTTCCAGATAGTGAGCACCCACCTGAATGCTCATCCGGCCCGCAACTTCGCTCATCGGTACGAGCAGAGGTAAATGGCCATGTTGATCGGTGACCGTCTCATAAGAGATGCAGGTCGCATCTGATTTAGCGAGAGCACGTGTCTGTGCCTCATCGGCGGCCAAATGGAGATATGTGAATAGAATTTGTCCCCGCCGCAGCATCTCGCATTCGACGGGCTGGGGTTCTTTCACTTTGACGATCATTTCTGCCGCCTCGAAAATTTCCGAAGCCGTTGCCATGATGTCGGCGCCGGCCTGGTGGTAGGCGTCGTCGTCAAAGCCAATTCCCGCCCCACATCCGGTTTCCACAATGACGCTATGCCCATGATGGGTGAGCTCGCGCACGCTCGCGGGGACGAGGCCGACGCGGTATTCATGGTTTTTGATTTCCTTGATGGTGCCGACCTTAATGCCGCTCTCCTTTAAATTCCCGGCCCATATGGGGCGATATGCGCGTATTATTCGTTGCTATAGGTCAATCCTACGCATTTATGGGTCGGCGGGGTTAGAAATTCGCGAGCTCCGCTGCGACTCTTTCGAAAAGATCTTCCCACCCATTCGCATCTCTAAACAACCGCATGGATGGGTACCAGGGCGTATCGTCCCGTCCAAGGCCCCAGCGCCAGTCCGGCATTCGGCTGAGCAGTACCCAGACAGGAATGCCGAGACCGCCCGCCAGATGGGCGGGGGCCGAGTCGATGCTGATGACCAGATCGAGTGACAGCATGGCGGCTGCGGTATCGGACATATCCTTGAAAGTTGTTCCTAAATCGATAAGTCTCATGCCGTCTGGTGGGCGCTGTTTTGCGGCAGCGCCTTTTTGCAAGGCGTAGAACGTGACATCCGCGCGGTCTGCGAGTGGCGCGAATTCCGATAGGAGGCGGCTGCGTTCGCGATCCCTCGCATGGTTTGGGTTTCCAGCCCAGATCAAGCCGACCCGCAAGCCCTCTCGAGAGCCGAGGTCGGTGGGTTCGGGGGCCGCGAGGTAGGGCGTCTTATTTGGAATGTCGGAGGCGCCATACCACACGGGCAGGCTCATAAGTGGCAAATGCAGATCGTAGTCGCGACCATCGTCCAGATCGACGACCCCGTCTATGCCCGGCATGTCGGCGATCAATCGATGCAGTATCGGATTGCATTCCACGGTCACGTGTCGCGCGTTCTTTGCGACGTGCGGGGCGTAGCGCACGAACTGCAAGGTGTCACCAAGCCCTTGCTCGCCCCACAGCAATAACGATTTACCGGCCAGATCCTCGCCTGACCAGAGCGGGCTGCGAAAGGTGGACAAATCGCGGTAGCCCGTTTTCTTCAAGCGCCATTCATGTTCGATGTAGCCGCGCTCGTAATCGCCCTCCAGCAACAGGAGGTGCGCGTAGTTGACGTGGGCCTCAACATTCTCCGGATCGTTCACAAGCGCCGCCTCGAAGGCTTCCCGGGCGCTCTCCAGGTCGCCCAGCAAGGTACAGCCGATGCCGATATTGATCTGGGCGCTTGTATCGTTGGGGCTCACTTGAAGGATCGCATGAAATAGCGATACGGCTTCCTCGACCTTATACAATCGCAACAGCGCCCGTCCCAAATGTGTCGCTGCCGATCCATGGTTCGGGTGATAGATCAGAGCCTTCCTCAGCGTGAATTCGGCTTCCTCGTAGCGCCCGAGGTCAAATTGCATCGCACCGAAGTTGGTATAGGCGTCGCCATTACCTGGCTCGATCAGAAGCGCGGATTCGAAGGCAGTCTCCGCTGCATCATATTGTTTTTGGCGTGCCAGAATTTGCCCCATAGCGACCCAGTAACGGGCCTCCTTTGGGTTCTTGTCGATGGCGCGTTCGATGGAGGTGTGGGCGCCGGAGACGTCACCGCGATGGAGTTGCATTGCTGCTGCGAAATAGAGCGCTTCCGTATCGTGCGGATTCTCGCTGACTATTGCGGCGAAGAGCTCCTCCGCTTCGGCGAACCGTCCTTGTTGCAAGGCGTCCCGGGCCAAGGCGTGCCGTGCGTCGTCCATATCGTGTCTTATTCGCCTGTCTGGCGCTGCGGGCGATTGAATCCGGTCAGCAGGCGGAGGCCCTCGTCGTTTATACCCCCTGCCTGCGGGCGTCTGCCGCCGTAATGTGTTTCCTCGAAGGGGCGCTTGCTGATGATGAATTCGATCCCACATTCCCCGATCGGAGTCAGGGTTTGATCGAAGCGCGGCAAGTTAAAACGGAAGGTCGATGTCAGGCGTTCGATCTTTTGCACGTCGGCTTCGTCACCCAACCCGCTGACGAGCTCGGTCAGGTTCCGCGATTTCTCGCTCCAAGAGTTCGATTTAAAAATCGTGAAGGTCCATTTGTGATCACCGTTATAGGTGCTTGGGAAGATGCCCTGTTCGTACATGTCCTCGTCCGGCACGGTGATAACCAAATGCCCTTCGGGCTTTAAGATGCGAAACCAATTGGCCAGCCCTTCCGCCGGATCGTTGAGATGCTCAAGGCAGTGGCTGGAATGGATGAAGTCGTAACTCTCGTCCTCGACACCTTCCATAAATTGCGCGTCGCCGTCCTGAAGGTCCCATACCCGCACTTGTCCCATCTTCGGAAACAATTCCTGGTAGATACCCAAGGGGTCCGGCGCGCCGCCGATATCGATGCCGTCGCCGCAGAAATAGCGCGAAGAGAAATTTGGGTCGGAAAGCCGGCGCATGACCGACTTGCTGCATTCTTTCATTGTATTTGCCGTCCGCCGTCTGATGGTGCGTAGCGTCATAGTATAGCCGAACTGGACAGAGGCCACGGGAAAGTATGTGGCCTCTAATACCTCGACATTCGTGATGTGGCCCAATTGATGTCGAACTTTAAAATAACTCATCAATCTAGTTTCCACGATATATTGTGCCTAATGATTCATTACATGACTACGTACGTGGATAGTTAAAATTCATATTCAAAATGCATTAAATTTCGGCAATGTGTATTTATAGTAATGAAATATTTTGTTGAAATAATAAATAAGTGAAGTTACTGTTAATTACCTTTATTGATGATGATTATTCCTGAAATTAAAAATTACTTGGTTCTGGATAGATTTAAGTAAAAACGAAATATATTAAATTCTTATCACTTGTTATACGAAATATTGATCCGGAATTAGAGGGTTGAAGTATTGGGTTGGGTAGCAGCAGTCGACTTTAGAAGGGGTGGAGATAGTTGCGCGGTGCAACCGCGGCGTAACTTTGGGAAACTCGAAAAATTACACAACGGCGTGGTTATCGGCGCCGTGGCGGATGGTGCGGGCTCGGCAGCCAGCAGTCATTTAGGTGCAAAAGTTTCGGTTCGTTCAGGTCTAGCTGCGTTGCGCGCAGATGCCGACGTGTTATCGACCGCATTGATCGGCGGCACACAATCTCCGTTGGAAGACCTGTTTGCCAAGGTGATGGAAACGGTCGGTGGAGCAGTTTGGCGTGCGGCGGCGGAAGAGAATGCCGCCGTCTCCGAATTGGCAACTTCACTGACCGTTTTCTTCGCAGGTCCCTTCGGTCTCGCGGCGATGCAGGTCGGACACACGCTCCTGGTCTATCGAGCGCGGGGTGGAGCTTACGGGCATGTGTTTGAGTTGGCGGACAATTCCAACGATTGCGATTATGTCACCGGTCCAGATGCAATCGACTGTATGCGGATCGGTTTCACGCGCGGGCCCATTGAATTCTTATGTCTCGCCAGTAGCGCTTTTGAGCCGGTCTCTCTTGAGGAAGGCGACGGCATACCGGCAGAGCCGTTCTTTCAGCCTCTCGACCGATACGCCTCCGGCGCGCTCGACGATGGTGACGTGCATCTCGGTATTCGCGAGTTCCTGCGCACCAGCCAAATAAGCCGTGAGATCGAAGAAGATCTCACACTGGCGCTATGCCGCTATAATCCAGGCGACAATTCGGCCCTCGGCCTGCGTTAAGGTCGTTGTAGACGTTTAGTCGTCGGCGGGTGCCGGGCGCCCTGGGCCGTCGACAATGATGCCATAATGCCGGGGCTCCCGGTTGTAATCCCAATTCCAACGCGCCTTTCGCGCTCGTGCCGCACGGTCTAAATCGCATTCGGCGACAATGATCTCATCTCCCATGGTCGAGGTCATTGCGACGATCTCGCCGGTCGGCGCCACGATGACACTTTGCCCGATCAGCTCGCAGCCGTCCTCAATACCCGCCTTGGCGACACCGATCACCCAAGTGCCGTTCTGATAGGCGCCGGCCTGGAGGGAGAGATGGTTGTGGAAATCCTGTAGGCGGTCTACTTCCGGAGCTTGGGGGAAATGACGTGGCGTGTTGTAGCCGAGCATGATGATCTCGACATCCTGCAATCCCATGCAGCGATACGTCTCCGGCCAGCGGCGGTCGTTGCAGATGCACATCCCCATAATGCCGTCCATCGTATTGAACACCGGAAAGCCTAGATTACCGGGCTCGAAATAGGCTTTTTCCAGATGCTGGAATGGTCGCCAAGGCTCATACTCGTGATGTCCCGGCAGATGTACTTTGCGGTACTTACCGGTGATCTTGCCTTCACGATCGACGATGATGGAGGTGTTGAAATGGCGCGTGCGGCCCTTTTCTTCGGCCAACTCCGCATATCCGAGATAAAACCCGACACCGAGTTTCGCCGCCTCGTCGAAGAGCGGCTGCGTCGCGGGCCCTGGCATATCGCGCTCGAAGAAGGCATCGACATCGACTTCGTTCTCCATCCAATAGCGCGGGAAGAAAGTGGTAAGCGCCAATTCGGGAAAGACGATCAGATTGGCGCCGCGCTCCTTCGCTTGGCGCATCATCGAAATCATGCGTGCGACAGTGGATTGGCGCGGTTCATCTTTTTCGATGGGGCCCATTTGGGCGGCGGCGACAACGGCGGTGCGGCTCATCTCGAATATCCCTCTGGCGTTTGGATCGCGTGCGTTTACTCTTCATTTCAAGTGTAAGAGCCTTGTCCGGAATGACAATGGAGGAGCGCGCTACTCGGGTTTCTGTCCCGGCACGGGTGTCGCACCGCTACGGCCCAGGTCCATCGCGGTCTCACGACCGCCATAGCTTTCGATCAAAGCCGCTAAGTCATCCTTTGCCCGGCGGTCGATTGCGGCAGGGTTGAGTTTTGCGCGTAGTGTTTTCTCGAACCCATCCAACACGGATTTCACGTTTGGGTCGGCGGCTCGGTCGTCTAATTCTTCCGGGTCGTCGGCGATACTGAAGAGCTCCGGTGCGTAGCCTTCATAGTAGTGATACTTCCAATCACCCTGGCGCAGCATGAAGGCTGATGTCGGTGCGCCCATGGCGTGGTATTCGCTGGTGACCAGTCGTTCGGTATCGTCTGTATTGGTCGAAAGTTCGATGAGCGAACGACCGCTCAGTTCCGCGTCCGCGTCGTGCGGAGCATGACCCAGCGCCGTGACGGCGGTTTGATGGATGTCGAGCAAGGTGACGGGTGTTTTCGATATTTTGCCTTTGGGCACCCCCGGTCCGGAGACAATCATCGGAATGCGGGTGCTTTCCTCGTATAAAACGGATTTGCCCCACAGTCCCCGCGCACCCAGATTGTCGCCGTGATCGCTGGTATAAATGACGCGGGTATCGTCTTCAAAGTCGTTGTCCCGCAATGCGTCGAGAACCAGTCCCACTTCCGCGTCGACGAAAGAGCAAAGCCCCATATAGGCGGCGATAGCGCGCAGGCGCTCCTCCTCCGTATCGAAGAAATGATCTTGCCCGATGATGCCGTCCAAAGTTTCCACCCAAGGGTGCTGTTTGTATCCCTCTCGTGGATGCAGTTTGGGGAAGGGAATTTTGTCGAGAGGATACATGTCGAAGAATTGGCTTGGCACGACCAGCGGGTAATGCGGAGCTACGAAGCCGACATACAGTACCCAAGGCTGCTCGTCCGGTGTGTCGGCGCGCGCCTTAAGCCATTCACAGGCGGCACTGGCGCTGCCGCGGTCGTAGAGATTGTAGTTGGAGACGCCAGGCCCAATCTTATTGAACATCCGCCACGGCTCCGGCAGATCGGCGAAGGGCTCCTTGATGGCGCCCCACACAGTGCCGAGCCCTTGCTTCAGATGCATGGGTTGGTGCTGCCGGGAGAAGCCGGTCGGAGCCTCCTCGCTCTTATAGTGTAGTTTACCGATAGACTCGACCCGGTGGCCTTCGTCGATCAGCCGCTGACCCCACCCGGTAATGGATCCGTCATAGCCATGGGCATTGTCCCAGCAACCTGTTTCATGCACCGGACGGCCGGTCGCGAAACTCGCCCGTGCGGGCACACAGATCGGGCAGGGCGTATAGGCGGTCTCGAACCGGGTCCCATTTTCGGCCAGCTGATCGATATTGGGTGTTTGGACGAACGGATGTCCATAACACCCCGTATAGCGCGGATCGTGTTCATCCGACATCAGGATCAGCAGGTTTTTTGCATCCATCGAGACTCTCCCATTGTTGCCACCGAGAATAACCGCACAAAGGCGAAAAGAAAGCCGTGGCGTTTCAATATATCGGGGCTAGATCAATCTGCGAATCTGTGGAGGATTGTCGGCATGGCCGGGCCCAAGAACATCCTATTCATCATGGCGGATCAACTCCGCTACGACTATCTCGGCTGTACCGGACATCCGACAATAAAGACGCCCCATATTGACGCGTTGGCGGCGCGCGGCGTGAACTTCTCCCGCACCTATTGCCAGGCTGCGGTTTGCGGGCCGTCGCGCATGTCTTTCTATACCGGGCGTTACATGTTCACTCATGGCGGGACCTACAACAATATTCCAGTCCGCGTGGATGAACGCACGATGGGCGACCACTTACGGCCCTTGGGATATCGGGTGGGCCTTGTAGGCAAAACGCATTTTCGGCGCGATGTGGCCGGTATGGAAAAGTTAGAACTTTCGCCGACCGGAGATCTCGGCCTCTTGCTCAGCGAATCCGGTTTCGAGCCCTGGGAACGTGACGACGGTTTGCATCCGGACCAAAGCGCCGATCCAGACTTGGCATACAATCGGTTTCTGCGCGAGAAGGGGTATGAAGGGGGCGACAACCCATGGCACACCGTCGCGAACTCGGCGGAGGGCCCCGACGGTGAAGTCTTGAGCGGTTGGCACATGCGCAACGTCGGCCTTCCGGCGCGGGTCGCGCGCGAGCATTCGGAGAGCGCCTATATGACCGATCTCGCGATGGCGAAGATCGCGGAATTGGGAGACGCACCGTGGTGCATGCACCTCTCCTATATTAAGCCGCACTGGCCCTATATGGCGCCCGACCCCTATCACGCGATGTACGGGGCGAATATGATCAAAGCCGCGAACCGCGACGAGAAGGAGTTGGAGGACCGGCATCCGGTCATCGACGCCTTTGGGCAGCACGAAGAGAGCGTGAATTTCAGCCGCGACGAATGCCGCGAGACGGTCATCCCCGCCTATATGGGATTGATCAGCGAGCTCGACGATCATATTGGCCGATTGATGGCATTCCTGGAGGAAAGTGGACAGCTCGAAAATACGATTGTCGTGTTGACCAGCGATCATGGCGACTATCTGGGTGATCACTGGCTCGGTGAGAAAGAGTTGTTCTACGACGCGGCCGCCCGCATTCCGATGATCGTTGCCGACCCGGATGCGTCGGCTGACGGGACGCGGGGGACGCAGGACGACCGCCTTGTCGAGAGTATCGACCTGATACCGACTTTCATGGACTTGGCGGGATGTGACGAAATTCCGGATCATTGGCTGGAGGGCCGCTCCCTAGCGCCGCTGTTGCGAGGCGACGTGGACGTGGCGTGGCGAGACGCGGCTTTCTGCGAATGCGACTACGCGGTGCGCCATGCCCGCAATACATTGGCGATGGGGCCGGAAGATTGTCGGTCCTTCATGATCCGTACCGACCGTTGGAAGTTCGTTTTGTACGCCGGGTTCCGTCCGCAGCTCTTCGATATGGAAAACGATCCGGGCGAATTGGTAGATCTCGGCGAAGATCCAGAGCATGAAGAAGTGCGTCGTGAGATGTCGGACCGTATCTTCGAATGGATGCGGAAGCGGAAACTACGGACGTCGCTGAGCAATAAGGAAATCGCGTCGCGGACAGGTATGGCCAAGGAGCGCGGTTACTTGTTCGGCGTCTGGTAAGAAAAAAAGAAAGGACCTGCGAAATGTTTAAAGATACACGCGGATTGGAGATGACGGCGTCGAGCCAAGAGGCAGTCGACGCGTTCGACGCGACCATTGACGAATTTTTGGCGTCCGGCCGCGACGCGGCGGTGTTGTTGAAGCACGTCAACGAATCCGATCCCGAGATGATTATGGGACAATGCGTGCGCGGATATTTCATGCGGTTGCCGCAGCAGGCGCATTTGATCCAAGGTAGCAACGACGCATTCGGGAAGGCGAAGTCGCTCGCCGCGACCGCCAACCCGCGCGAGAAGATGCATGTGGAGGCACTCGCCGCTTGGGTCGATGGCGACATTCGCAAAACCAACGCGATCTGGGAGCAAATCCTGGTCGAGTATCCCCACGATATTCTGGCTTTGCGCATTGCCCACACCATGCATTTCTTCCTCGGTGACCTGGATTTGATGCGGGATTCGATGGCGCGGGTGATGCCGCGCTGGGGTGAAGATGTACCGGGGTACGGTTTCGTGTTGGGGTGCCGCGCCTTCTCGCTGGAAGAAAGCCACGACTTCAAACAAGCGGAACCCATGGGACGCCGCGCAGTAGAGATCAATGAGGCCGACGTCTGGGCCGGGCATTGTGTCGGTCATGTGTTGGAAGGGCAGGGACGTCGCCTGGACGGCATTCAATGGATCGACGAGCACGAGGAAGCTTGGAAGAAGCGCGGTATATTTGCCCGCCACATGTGGTGGCATCGAGCATTGCATTACCTTGAGCTGGAGCGATTTGACGATGTGGTGGCGGCCTTTGATCGCGAATATTGGCCGGCACCGTCGGAAGACAATATCGACATCACCAACGCGTCGAGCATGTTGATGCGACTTTCCATGTTGGGGATCAATGTCGGCGACCGTTGGGAGTCCGTTGGCAACATTTGCGCCGGTCGGACGAAAGACCGGATGCGCCCGTTTAACGATCTGCATTTCATCATGGCGCTGACGCGCAGTGGCCGGATGGACGCGGCGAGAGAAATTTTGGCCTCCATGCGGTCCTATGTGGCGGAGAATGACGGTAAGGGGATTACTCTGGTCGACGTCTATAAGGGTGCGGGCATACCGGTTGGTGAATCCATCATCGCTTATGCGGAGAAGGACTATTCGCGCGTTGTCGAAATTATGTCCGGTGCCCGCTACCGGATGGTGCCACTCGGCGGTAGTTGGGCACAGCGCGACGTCTGGCTACGAATGCTGATCGATTCCGCTATTCAAGACGGCCAGCACGCCTACGCGCGGGCCCTATTGGCCGAGCGCACCACGGATTGCCCGACCAGTGCCCCGTCCTGGAAAATGTACGCCAACGCCCTGGACGCTTGCAACGAAAGCGGACAAGCGAAAGCAGCACGGGCACGGGCGACGGAATTGCTGGCCGCTTAGGTCTTGCGGCTTCAGATAACGCCGATCGACTGCAGCAGTATGGCGGTAATGGTAATAGGGACGAGGTAGCGCAGTAGCCAAATCCATAGGCTGCCTAATCGAGTGTTCGTGAGATTAGCGT
>CAXAGK010000077.1:0-11521 GCA_963968305.1 uncultured Rickettsiales bacterium
CGTTCGCTGACCAGCGCTCTTCCATCGGGCAAAAAGACAAGCGACCAGGGGGCTTCCAGCCCGGTGATCCAATTCTCAACGACTATATCGATGGGGGCTGGGATGAATACATCGTCGACCGTTTGTGGCTTCGGCCCGACAATAGGCTCGACGGCGAGGGTGGCGACTGGAGAGACATGCGTCATAAGTACGATAAAGATCAGTGAAACGAAGCCGCGCCGCATGATATATCCCTTACGTTTTCCCGATCGAAAGCTATTATATCTCCCATGGTATCGATAGCAGGAAAAGGCGCGGAGTTTCGCGACGACGAACGGCGGAGAACGGGTCTCGCGCCCGACGTCGTGAAGCGACTAACGCGGATCGATCCGCTCAAGGCGACATTCGGCGTGTTGGAAACGGTCGGTCTGATCGGTGTGGCACTGGCGGCCGCGCTGTATTGGTGGACGCCGTGGGCGGTGATCCCGGCGATGATAGTGATTGCCGGGCGGCAGCAGGCCTGCTTCGTTCTGGCCCATGACGCGGCGCATTACCGGCTCTATAAAACACGGTGGTTGAACGACCTGGTGGGCCGGTTGATGGCCGCACCAGTTGGAATTTCTATGCGCACATATCGAGTGGTGCATCGGCTGCATCACAATCACCTCTATGAAGACCGCGATCCCGACATTCCACTAGTCGCAGGCTACCCCCGCGGGCGCAAATACTTGGCGCGCAAGCTGTTGGCCGATCTACTCGGGCTAAATGCATGGAAAACCTACGCATATTTCTTCGGCGCACCGGTCATCAACGACGATGCGACCAGCACCAGCCGTCCCTTGGACGATACCGCACCTGATTTGCGCCGCGCGGCCCGGCAAGATCGCTGGACCGTAGTGTGTTTTCATGTGGTGGCGCCGATAACGGCGTTTGCAATGGGATATTTGGTCGAATATCTCGTGCTGTGGCTGCTTCCGATGGTGACGATCCAGCAGCCACTGCTGCGCTACCGGGCGATTTGCGAACATGGCGTCGTCCGCGACCCGAAATCACCGCTGTACGCATCACGAACCAATTTTGCGCCCTGGTGGTTGCATTGGTGGATGTTTCCGCACCAGGTGAACTACCACATTGAGCATCATCTCTACCCATCGATTCCGTTCTATAATTTGCCTCTTTGTCATCGAGCATTGATGGAGCAAGGCCTACTGGAAGACGCTGAAGTCCGGCAACTTGGCGAGACTCACCGGATGATTGCTGTCGACCCACCCGCTTAAGGAGTGCGAAATGCCTGAGACAGTGCCTTATCGCACGGAAATCGGTTATGAATACCCAGTTTTCGATATAGTGGTCAGCCAAGCGGAGCAGCGGCGTCTGCACGGGCATTGCGATATCGCGGAGACTGTCTACGGCGACTATGTCGACCCTACCTTCGTGGCGCGAGACCCTATTCTGCTGAACACGCAAACGGTTCTTGCCAATCATCCGGAACGAGCGCCGGTCCACATTGTGCACCGGATCGAACAGCTCCGCCCCATCCGTTTGGGAGAGGCGCTGCAGATGCACGGCCGTGTGTCCGGGATCGGTGACCACCCCAAAGGCTGGATTTTGACGACTATTTGGGAATACCGGGATGCTGCCGGCGAGATAGTGTTTGTGGTGACGCCCGACGTGTTGATGATCGACCCGGAACGGTCCGGAATTGGCGGTAAGGGGGGCAGCGGGCGCATGACCGACGGGGAAGACGCGTTTGAGGCGCTCACCCGCAAGCACTGCACACCGGTGACGACGCTTGGCTATTGTGAGGGGAGCACGAACAAAATTCACCTCGATCCGGAAACCGCGCAAAGTTTTGGCTTTCGAGCGCCGATCATCGCGGGTAATCAGACCGTCAATTTTCTGATGGAAGGCGTGTGCCGCAATGGACTGCCGGATCAGTTGTCGATCGAAGCCCGTTTTCTCCGTCCCGTCTTCTGGGATGACACGATAGACGTACAGGGAAAAACCGATACAGGCAGGCAGCTCACAAATGTACGTGCAGTCAATGCGGTTGGCAAAATCGTTGCCGATCTGCGGGTTTTATCCTTACGCGTTCATGCGTATAGCGCGTAAAGCAACATGGCTTTGTTGATTATGGCCGCGGTTTATTCCGCGTCGAGCGGCGCGCTGAACTGCACGCCCGGGACATGAATGCCGTTCGGGCGGCCGTTTAACGTCAGGCCCTGGAAATGCTCGGTCATGCCGGGTGGGAAGGTCGGGCCGTCCTCACACGCGAGCCAGAGCCGCATGAGATGGCGCTTCTCGCTCCAATCCCGGTGATCCTCATAGGCCGTACGTGAATGCATGATGTAGTGATTGTTGACGAATTGCAGATCGCCCATATGCAATTCCATATCCAAGTGGAGATCGGGCGATCCGGCCAATGAATCTAAGTAATCCATGGCTTCTTCTTGTTTTTCGGTGACGCGTGGTACTTCCGGCATCAATTGGGCCTTGCGGATGGCGCTACGCACATAGCTCGTGCTCACGCCACCTTCATAGGGATTGAAGGTAGGTACTTCGACCCAGGGCGGCCGGTCGCCGCCAACTTCACCCCAACGGGTCCGGTAGAGAGGTTGCATTAATGCGTCGGCGAGATCGGGCCGTTCGGCGTTCATGTGATTGTAAAGCGCCGCGGAGCTAACAATTGAACTGAGGCCGCCGGATTGCGCGGTCTTTATGCACAAGAGGCCAACCAAATCGGAGTAATCAGTGTGGTAGGGCAGCCGCGCCGAGGTCTGATAGCCGCGTGCCATCGGATCGTCGTAATTCAGGCCCAGGTCTTTCACATGGCCGAGAACATGACCCTTGGCGTTTTGCGAGACAGCATAGCCGAGATGAGTACCGATGCCCCAATACATCATGGCGACATCCGCAATTGTGCGGCCCTCGATCGGCAGACCTCGTATCAATTTGAAACCGCGTCCGCGTAAGAGCTCCTCACGGATGGTCATCAGCGTCGGCGCGAATGAACCCAACGGAAAATCTTCGGCGACGATATCTAGAATATCCTTGCCGGTCGCCAGCGCTACTTTGGTTCCAGCATCCAATGCGCTGGCATCATCGGCGGAAATCTCATAGACCCATTCGTCTTGCCGCGCCGCCATTTCCGGCCCGCGCCAGACTTCCGGCCCAGAGATCGAGGGTGTATCCGAAATCGATAAATCAACCGCTGTTTCCGCCATAACCGACCGTTCCAATCCGTCTTAGATTTCCCGTGTCCAATATCGTGCCATGCGCTATCTAATAGTCAAACCCGGCATTGCCGGGAATGAGATAACACCTCGGGAGATATACTATGTCCGAACTCGTTCGTTTCGAGAAGCGCGGGGCCATTGGCGTCATCACCGTCGACAATCCACCGGTCAACGCTTTGAGCCCCGGCGTGCCGGAAGGCATGGCGGAATGCGTGGCCAAGGGCAATGCGGACGCGGACGTAAAAGCCATGGTGCTGATCGGCCACGGCGGCAAGTTCATCGCGGGCGCTGACATCAAACAGATGGGCAAAGGCAATACCACGCCGATCGAATGGCGTGAGACGGTCGAGATGAGCGGGAAGCCGGTCGTGGCCGCGATCCAAGGCTATGCATTGGGCGGTGGTTTGGAGACCGCGATGCTGTGCAACTATCGCATCGCATCGAAGACCGCAAAGATCGGCCAACCCGAAGTCGCCATCGGTATTATTCCAGGAGCCGGTGGCACTCAACGGGTGCCACGTCTGGCGGGTGTTCAAGCAGCCCTCGATATGATCGTCGGCGGCGCGCATTATCCCTCAAGCGAAGGTAAGGATCTCGGAATCCTCGACGAGATATACGGTGATGAAGGGTTCTTGGACGCGGCCATCGCCTACGCGGAGATGGTTGCCGATGTGCGGCCCTTGCCGCGTGTGCGCGATCTTGACGCCAAGCTACAGGAAGCCGGAGATAATCCGGGTATTTTCGACGCTATGCGCAAGAAGATCGCGCGCAAGGCTAGGAACCAACGCGCTCCCTATGCCTGTATTGAGGGGGTTGAGGCGGCAGTCAATTTGCCGTTTGACGAAGGAATCGAGAAAGAGCGCGCGCTGTTCCGGGAACTGGTCGGTGCGGACGAGGCGAAATCGTTGCGCTACGCCTTCTTCACTGAACGCCAGGCCCGCAACGTCCCCGACATTCCGAAAGACACGGCGGTTACCAAGGTCGGCAAGGTCGCCGTTATAGGTGGGGGCACGATGGGTAGCGGCATTACCATGACATGCGCGGATGCGGGAATTCCGGTCCGTATGTTGGAAATGAATGAAGACGCGCTTAAGGGCGCGATGGATCGTATCCGCAACACTTACGAAGTGTCGGTAAAGCGGGGATCGATCACCTCGGCGCAAGTCGAGGAACGCATGGCCTGTATTACACCGGTCACCGCATATTCCGATCTTTCGGATTGCGATATGGTGATCGAGGCGGTGTTCGAACGGATGGACGTCAAAATTCCCGTCTTCAAGCAACTCGATCAAGCCATGAAACAGGGCGCCATTCTGGCCACCAACAGCTCGGCCCTCGATATTGACGAGATCGCAGCAGCGACGAACCGGCCTGAGAGCGTTATCGGCACTCACTTCTTCAGCCCGGCAAACGTCATGAAGCTGTTGGAGATCGTACGCGGTGGGAAGACGTCGAAGGAGATCGTCGCCTCTTGTCAGCGCTTCGCACAGCAGATCGCCAAGGTTGGGGTGGTGTGCGGAAATTGCGACGGTTTCCTCGCCAACCGCAGCCGGGTGCCGTTTAACCTCGAGATGAATATTCTGATCGAGGACGGCGCCTTGCCCCAGGACGTGGACAGAGTGATGTACGATTTCGGCTATCCGATGGGACCGTTCGCGGTGGCCGACCTGGCCGGAAACGATATCGGATGGGAAGGGCGCAAGCGCCGCTATGCGGCCAATCCAGACGCCCGAATTCTGCCGATCCCAGATGCGATTTGCGAGCTCGGCCGCTTTGGCCAGAAGACGCGCGCCGGGTGGTACGATTACAAGGAAGGCGACCGCACGCCCTATCCCTCGGACGTGGTGGAGAAGATCATCTCCGATCATCGCGAGAAGGCGGGCATCACGCCGAAATCTTTCACGGAAGAGGAAATCTTGCGACGTATCCTATTCAGCTCGGTCAACGAAATCTGCAAGATCCTGGATGAAGGGATCGCGTATAAGGCGACCGATGCGGACGTCATGTGGCTCAACGGGTTTGGGTTCCCGCGTTATCGTGGCGGCCTGATGTTCTGGGCGGATGAGATCGGCGTAAAAGCGGTCTACGATCAAATCTCCTCCTGGCATGACGAGCTTGGTGAGCGTTGGGCTCCGTCGCCTTATCTTAAGAAGATTGCCGACGAGGGTAAGAGCTTCACCGGCGACTGATCGCCATGCTGGCGTTCGAGCGATGTGGAATTGGCACGCCGTCGTTGTTATTCGTCCACGGCTTTGGCTGTGCGCGTGAAGATTGGTGGGCCCAGGTCGAGCAGTTCTCTGGTGAGCACGATTGCGTTGCGGTAGACTTGCCGGGTTTCGGCCAATCTCATCCGCTCGCATCCGAAATCAGCATGTCGGCATTCGCCGATGCGATCCGCGAGGTGATGGACAGCGAAGGTATCGAGCAAGCCGTTCTCTTCGGCCATTCGATGGGCTGCCGTCCAATTGTCGAATTGTCGATTGCCGCACCGGACCGCGTGGTAGGTTTGGTGTTGGTCGATCCGGGTCGCGCGTCGGTGAATTATGAGGTCTCGAAAGCGCAGTTCGAAGCGCTGATCGAGGAGAAGGGTTTTCCTGATCACGCCCATGCCATGTTTGCGAATATGTTCTTCGATCCGAAATTTGATGATTTGAGGGACCGTTTGGCGGAGCGTGGGGCGTCGGTGCACGTCGATGTCGCGGTGACCACATATTTAGCGATGCTGGACTGGGACGCCAATCGGTGCGAGGCCGCCTTCGACGCGGTGTCGGTGCCGGTAATGGTACTCCAAAGCACGACCCGCGATCCGGGTGAGGATCGACGGCCACTAAAGCCGGGCGAAATGGCACCTTATCAAAAGCTGATCATGGAACGTATCGAGACAGCGGAGACGGTGAGTTTCCCTGGTGTCGGGCATTTCACAATGATCGAAGCTGCGGACGCCGTCTCTGCCCGTATCCAAAAATTTATCGACGAGCGCGCCGACGGCTAAGGTACAAATATAACAGGAGCCAACCATGAGCGATGCAATCATGAACCATATCCACGAGGGCGCGGGCGATCCGCCCATCGTGTTCGTGCACGGCTATCTTTGTGAGTTGGACAATTGGCGCCACCAAATCGCGCATTTCAAGACGACCAACACGGTACTTGCCTGCGATCTGCGCGGCCTCAGCCAGACGCCGCTCGGCGATGGCGAGATGACTATCGAGCAGATGGGCAAAGACGTTGCCGACCTTTTGGCGCATCACGATCTGAAGGGTGCGGTGCTGGTGGGGCATTCCATGGGTTGCCGAGTTATCATGGAGGCCAACCGCCGGGCGAAGGATAGGGTCGGGGGATTGGTGCTCGTTGACGGCAGCCGAGGCGGTCAGAATCGCGCACCCGACCAAGCCAGATTCGACAAGGCGATTGCTGAGAACGGTTATCCCGCCTTTGTCGAAGCCTTGTTCGAAGGTATGTTCTACGGCGACGCGCCCGGCTGGAAAGCAGCAGCGCTACAATCCGTCTTTGGCGTTCCCGAAAACATCGGTAGGATACTCTATCGCAATCTAATTGCCTGGGATGCGGAGCAATTGGACCCAGCTCTGGCGGATATCGACGTGCCGGTTCTCATCCTGCAGAGCACGTATATGAATTTGGAACGCCGCCGGCTCCGTCTCAATGCTGGTGAGACAAGTCCCTATCAAGAATTGGTCATGGAAAGAGTAGCAGATGTGCACAGTGTCTCGATTCCGGCGGGTCATTTTACAATGATCGAGGAGGCGGAGGCGACGAACACAGAGATTGAGCAGTTTGCGAATCGGTTAAGTAGGTGAATGGCTCTTCGATATCCGGTGGAACGATAATCAACTTACCAGGGAAAATATTTAATTTATTTATAGCTAATAGATAATTATCTGATAAATATGGTTAATACTTATTAACGAGTATAACATTTTGTGAAATTATACTACTTGGCGCTGTTTTCCTCGCAATTCAGTGGATAGGCTTTGGTGTTGTTTGTGGCGGGAGGGGAACTGCCGTTAGGGACAACGTATGAGAGCTCAGCCCTTGGCGGTGAAGCGCCTGATTGATGGCGCCGAAGCACAACGTCGCTCCCATTTTCCCATGAACGACTTTGCCGAAGAAGAATACGGCACCTTCATGGATACCCTGTTCTACTATTGGCAGTCGATGCGGATGCCGCACTCGCTGATTCCTATGGTATCGAGTTTCCGGCCTTGGGAAATATTCAGTGAGGCGGATATGGAGCGATACCACGGTGTCGATGTCCGGCCGGTTGAACCGCCGAACTTCGTTATGCGCGAGCATCCCGGCGGTAAAGTGGCCGACCGCTATGGCAATATTAGCGATAAGCCGATCTCTCAATTTCCATCTAGGATTCACGCGGAGGCGTGTAGCGCGGATTACAATCTCTGCCGGACTCTGGGTTTCCCCCAATATCACGAGGTTGATCAAATTGTCTGTGGTTATACCCGGCGATATCGGCGGCTCCTGCTCCCGCTCACCGACGAGAAGGGGAAGATTGTGCGTCTCGCTTATGTTGTCCGCTTGCTCGAACCCGTCGCCAGAGTGTTTTGAACACGATGATGACGCAATCGGAAATCCAGAGTGAATTAAAGCAGGGTCGCGTTCAATGATTTTTCGACCGATTGATGTCGTCCAAGATAAGCGATGGGGTGATGAACAGGTACGTTCGCGCTACTCGATTGAAACATTTCGCAAGCGTGAATCTGACAGTGTAATGGACACGTTTTACTATTACTGGGAGGCAATCGGGCAGGGTGGAAATGCGGCATCGAAATTTTCGAACTTTTGACCATTTGAGGTCTTCCCATCTTCAATGGTGAGTCGAATAAGTTGGGTGGAAAATTCCGATCCGAATCCAGAGAATTTCATTCTACGGAATCACTATGGCGGCACGATGTTATCTTTATACGGGAGCCTGGAGGGGACGCGGCTCGGTGATTATCCCAATCGCATGCATTGCGATGCCACAATGGCGGAGTACCAATTGTGCAAACAGTTGCGGCGCCCGCTGTATCATGAATTCAACCAAATATTGGCGGGGGTTCCGCGGCATTACCGACGTATTCTAATGCCGCTTCTAGATGAGCGAGGAGAGGTCGTCCGTATCGCTTATTCATTCCGATTGATATCAGTATTTTCCCCAAATATGCATGAAGTCGCATGAGATATGAGCCCTTGGACGCCACGCACCAGAATGAAGGTAGCGGCGATCAAAGCCGATTTCTCGATTTGACGAACGACTTCGCGGACCGCGAGACCGGTACACTCCTCGATACCATGTTTTATTATTGGCAAGCTCTGTGTGGAGACGGGCGCGAACTTCCGCATGTGCAAGCATTTAATTTCGGCGATCTGTTTGGTGATAATGTGCCCGAGCGATTGTCTGTAATGATTACTCAAGCAGACGATCCGGCCAATTTCATGCCCTCGCATCTATGGGTGAATACGAGCATTGCAAACATCTTCGCCGCCCTCTTTATAACGAAATAGATCAGGTCGTCCGAGGTATCTGTCGACATTACGTCCGTCTGATGTTGCCTTTGGTCGAGGATAAAGGGGAAATCACCAAGATCGCGTATCTAACGCGGGGGTTGTTACCCAATTACTATTTTAATTCGAACTCACCTGATATGGACAAGTTGTTCCCTAAACCGGCTCTAGCGATGCGACGGGTGCGACGCCTGGCACCGTGACGCCGCGCGGGCGGCCGTGAGAATCGGGCTCGTATCGATCAAAATAGACCTTGGGCAGGGGCCAGCCTTCCGGCACCGCGAACCATAATCTCAAAAGGTGCCGGCGGCGTTCCACTTCGGGGAAGTCCTCGTATTCAGTGCGGGCGTGCAGCGTCGTAAGGTTGTTTACGATTTGAATGTCACCCGGGCGGAAATCCATATCGAGGCGAAATTCGTCGCTCTTGGCGAGTGTGTCGATCAGGTCCATGGCCTCGATCTGTGCGTCGGTGAGCCGGGGAACTTCGTCGAAGCGTTGCGCTGATTCGACGAAGCGTCGGATATAGCACACCGTCGTATTCCCTTGATGCGCGTTATAGACCGGTAATTGGTAGTATGGTTTCTTTCCGGCGGGAACTTCGTCCCGGCGGTCGATGTAATACGGTTCACGCAAGACGGCGGCCAAGTCCGGGCGGCGTTCCAGAATTTCATTATGGATGGCCGACGCACTGGCGATCATGCTGAGACCGCCGGATTTCGCCGGACGCAAACATAATAGCGCGACCAGGTCCGACGCGATATCGGTGTGCGGGATCAGGTTCGCCGACGATTGGTAGCCGCGGAAGTGCGGATCGGCCGCGTCGACGCCGATATCGGTGACATGCCCCAGCACATGGCCCTTGCGGTTCTGCATGATGGCGTCCCCGAGATAGCGGCCCATGCCCCAAAATACGAGGCCAATATCCTCGCGCGTCCAGCGCTCGACCGGAACACCCCGGATCAGCGCGAAGCCTCGGCCGTCAACCAAATCCTTACGGATCGCCGTGAGAACAGGTTCCAGCGCCGCTAGTGGGAAATCTTCTCTCCCGACATCGATGATCTCGAGACCGCGCGCCCGAACACTAGCGATCGCTTTTTCGAGTTCGGTGACCTCGTCGCCGGTCAGCTCATGGATCCAATCACTGCGGGTCGCCATATCGCGGCCGCGCCAGACGGCATCGCCCACAATCGGTGCCAACCCGTCGTCTGATGCTGTGGAGAGATCGTTCATGATTTCATCCTATCATATTTGGTGTTCGCTCACCTATCCCAACGAAGCGCTATCACATCGAGCGACCGGGCGAGTTCTAACAAGCCCTTGCGAGTCTCCGGGTGCAGCGGCTCCAAGGGGTGTCGTACCGCGTCGCTGGTGATGACGCCGCCTTCCATCATCACGGTCTTCGCGGCGCGGAGACCACATTGACGGTTCTCGTAATTGATCAGCGGCAGGATGCGGGTGTATTGCGCGGCCGCCGTGTCGCGGTCTCCGGCGCGGTGGTGTTCGATCACCGGTTTGATCAATTCCGGGAGCAGTGCGCTAGACATGCTGCCCGTTGCACCGGCATCGAGATCCGCCATCAATGTAATTGATTCCTCGCCGTCGAGCGGCCCGTCGATGGCGTCGCTCGCGGCTTCGATCAACGCTCGGATCTTCGCCGCCGTGCCCGGCGTCTCGATCTTGAAATAAGCAAGCTGCGGGATCGCCTGGGCAAGTTCCGCCAGCAGTCGGACGGAAAGCGTGACCCCGCTCAAGGGCGCGTCCTGCACCATGATCGGAATGTCGATGGCGTCGGCGAGCTGTTCGAAATGCTCCCGAATGCCGGTCTCGTCCGCTTTCAAGGCTGTGCCGTGATAGGGCGGCATCATCATGATCATTGCCGCACCGGCGTCCTCCGCGCGTTTGGCGCGCTCGACCGCGATCCGCGTGCTGAAATGGCTACAGGTCACAATGATCGGGATACGGCCCGCAATATGGTCGAGACAGATCGTGAGCAGCGAATCTCGTTCCTCATCGGTCAGCAGGAACTGCTCCGAAAAGTTCGCCAGAATACAGGCGCCGTCCACTCCTTGGTCAACGATGCAGTCGAGGGCGCGGCGCTGACTGTCGAGATCGAGGTCGCCGGTCTCGGTAAAAGTGGTCGGAACGACGGGCAAGATGCCGGAATAGATGGTCTTGGTCATGAATCGGCGGTTTCCTCTCACGTTCGGAAATCAAGATAAGCTGCGCGCGGCGCTTGTCGAAGGTCCGATGTGTGACCGTCGTGGTTCGACAAGCTCACCATGACGGAAGGGGAAGACCGAACCAACATTCAAATCTCGTCATTCTGAGCCTGTCGAAGGATGTCGAGCCATCCGGCATGCGCTCACAGCGCCTGGATATCGTCCCGCAATATTTCCAGCCCCCGACGCATTAGCCGGTCGGCAGCATCGGGTGTTTTCCAGGCCGCATGTGCCGCAAGGGTGACGTTCTCGAGGCGGCAGAACGGAGAGCCCGCATCGAGCGGTTCTTCCGTGAAGACATCCAGCGCCGCGTGCCCCAACGGGCCATCGGTGAGGGCAGTCACCAGCGCCGCATCGTCTACTACGCCGCCACGCGCGGTATTCACCAGAATCGCCCCCGGCCTGACTGATTGCAGCAGCGGAGCGCCGATCATCTCGTGGGTTTCCTCCGCATAGGCAATATGGAGCGAAATTGCGTCGGCCTCGCGGAACAATTGCTCCAGCGGTACTTCCCGGCACGGCAAGGTGGGGTCGACACCGCTGCGGTTCCAGGCCAAGCAGTTC
>CAXAGK010000078.1:0-11504 GCA_963968305.1 uncultured Rickettsiales bacterium
TTTTCAAATCGTAGGCTTTCTAATTCGTCCCGCAGGCTGGAAGCGGTATTCTTCAGCTGCTGTATTTCATCAGCGGATCGCTGCACCGTCTTTTGAACAGCGGCATCTTTTTCAAATCGTAGGCTTTCTAATTCGTCCCGCAGGCTGGAAGCGGTATTCTTCAGCTGCTGTATTTCATCAGCGGATCGCTGCACCGTCTTTTGAACAGCGGCATCTTTTTCAAATCGTAGGCTTTCTAATTCGTCCCGCAGGCTGGAAGCGGTATTCTTCAGTTGCTGAAAGTCATTGGCAGAATCTGCAAGTGCTTGCTGAATACCCTGATCTTTTTCAAAGTGCTGTGTTTCTAGTTCGGCTCGGAGCACGCTGATCGTTTCCCGCAGCTGAATACCTTCCAACTGTGCGAGGCGGAGTTCATCGTCTATAAGGTTTTCATGCATCGGATGGTAATCTTACATCGCCAATTCGCTTCTGTCTCGTTTGCATTAAAGAGGGATATATTGATGAACTTTGCCATCCACTGTTTGATTGCAATATTATTAATTAATGCTCCTAAAGTGTTTGTTAAGCTGGATGAGAATCCACTCACTGAACCTGATTTAGATCTTGTCAGGGCAGAGAGTGCAACGTGAACCGGCGTGCATCCGTTATAAGTGGGCAAAAAATCGCCATTATTGGTGGGGGTGTTTGTGGTCTGGGTATTGGCTGGCGCCTGGCGCAGGCGGGCTGTATCGTTGATGTCTTTGATCGTGGCGAGGCCGGGCACGGTGCCAGTTGGGCGGCAGCTGGGATGCTAGCGGCCCGGGCAGAGGCGGAGCCTGGCGAGGAAGCGCTGCTTACCCTTAATGTGCATGCTCAGGAAATATGGCCTGAATTTGCCCATGAGCTCGAAGCAGCAGCGAATATTTCTATCGGATATCGCGATGAAGGGACGCTGATCGTTGCGCCCACCCGTGACGACGCCGAACAGCTTCAATTCACCTACGATTACCAGAAAAGCCAAGGATTGGACGTCGAATGGCTGAATGCCGCCCAGGTGCGTCGGATGGAGCCCTATTTGGCGCCCGGGATGTCGGGTGGCGTTTACAGCCCGAGTGATCACCAAGTCGATAATCGGGATCTCTCATTGGCATTGAAAGCGGCTTACTTGGCTGCTGGCGGTAAGCTGCGCGAGCAAACGAATGTCGACGGGTTGGAAATTGAGGGAGGCCGGGTAACCGGCCTCCGGATCGGAGAAGCGTTACATGAAGCGGACACCGTGGTGCTCGCCGCGGGGGCCTGGTCGCGCGATCTCCCAGGGCTGCCGGAGAGCGTTCAGCCGCCGGTGCGGCCCCTGAAGGGACAAATGATGTCGGTCCGAATGGACCCACATTTTCCAATTTTGCGTCATGTTCTTTGGGCACCGGAGGGGATATATCTAGTGCCACGTTCAGATGGCAGGCTGATTATCGGTGCGACCGTCGAGGAAAAGGATTTCGACACGGATCTGACCGCTGGCGGTATTTTGCATTTATTGCGCGAGACCTGGGAGGTATTGCCGGGTATCGACGAGCTGCCCATTGACGAGATGTGGGTTGGTTTTCGACCCACGAGTCGCGACGATGCGCCGATCCTCGGTCCGACTGAGTTGGACGGCCTGATCGTGGCCACCGGCCATCACCGAAACGGAATTTTGTTAACCCCGCTTACAGCGAACGCCGTAAGCCACTATATTCTAACTCGGGAGTTAAGTGACGAGATCAAGCCGTTCGGGCCCGATCGGTTCCAATCGAACCGCAATTCGGCGCAAGCGACCGAACGACAGGCAGGGGCAATGCGATGAGTGCGACCATTTCGGTAAATGGTGTGGAAAAATCAGCGGCGACGGCATCAACGATTGCCGATCTCCTTACGGCGGAGAACGTCGATCCCGGCGCGCGCTTTTTGGCGGTCGCGATCAATGGTGCCGTTATTCCGCGATCCAAATGGGATGGGGCGGAAATCAATCCCGGCGACGCCGTCGAGATCGTCAGCCCGGCGCCCGGCGGTTAGAGGGCGCGGAGAAGAGTATGTCGAACGCTGAACAAGATATTCTGACCATCGCGGACAAGAGCTTCGGCTCGCGTCTGTTAATCGGCAGCGCCGGTTATCCGAACAATCAGTTGATGCTCGATTCGGTCGCGGCGAGCGGCGCGGAGATCGTCACTGTCGCCATCCGGCGCATCTCCCTGCGGGGCGGTGCCGAGACCATGATCGATTTGCTGGCGGGCGATTATCATATTCTGCCCAACACCGCTGGATGCTTTACCGCGCGTGATGCAATTCTCACAGCGCAATTGGCGCGCGAAGCCCTAGAGACGAATTGGGTCAAGCTCGAAGTGATCGGTGATCGGGAGACGCTTTACCCGGATTCCGAACATCTTCTCGAAGCGGCCGAGGAATTGGTTGGTGACGGTTTCACCGTTATGGCCTATAGCACCGACGATCCTATTTTGTGCCGCAAACTGGCCGATCTGGGGTGTGCGGCGGTGATGCCATTGGGTTCGCCGATTGGATCGGGAATGGGGATCTTGAACCCCTACAATATTGAAATCATACGCGCCCAATTGAGTGTTCCGGTGATTGTCGACGCGGGCATCGGCACGGCATCGGATGCCGCACTGGCCATGGAATTGGGCTGCGACGGGGTCTTGTTGGCATCGGCGGTCGCGAAAGCGCGCGATCCAGTCGGCATGGCTACTGCGATGCGTCACGGAGTCGAAGGGGGACGGCTAGCGCATCTATCGGGACGCATCCCACGCAAACGGCACGCGGAAGCGTCCAGTCCACAGCGAGGTATCATCGGCACGTGACCCTACCCTACCCCCCTCTCCTTTTAATCACAGACCGGACCATGGTTCGCGTTTCTCTGGAAGCTGCGCTTGAGCGCTCCTTCGACGGCGGTTGCCGCTGGGTTGTGATACGCGAAAAGGATCTAGATTCGGATGAGCGCCTAAAATTGGTCGAAACGATCTTAAAAATCGCGGAGCCCTATAATGCCAAAATTCTGGTGAACGCTGATATGAAAGCGGCGGAAATTGCCCACGGCGTCCACTTGCCGCAAGGACAGTCCTGCACGCATGCAAGGGCGACCTTGAGTCCGGACAAGATCATCGGTGTTTCCGCCCATACCATTGGCGAAGCGGGCGCCGCCGCGAGCGCGGGCGCGGATTACGCGACGATCAGCCCAATTTTCCCGACCCAGAGCAAACCCGGCTATGGCCCGCCGCTCTACCTCGACGGGCTCAAGCGCGTGGTCGGCAAAGTGACCATTCCCTTGGTGGCCTTGGGCGGTGTGACCGCGGCGACGGCTCTATCGTGCCGCCGAGCGGGTGCGTCCGGTGTCGCGGTGATGGGCACGATCATGCGCGCCAGCGATCCGGCGATGGCGGTATATGATATCCTGAACCAATGGTACGCCGGCGATAATGAGGCCGCTTAAGCTCGATATTAAATCGCGTCGTATTTTTCGATAGCGGGCTCCGTCGCTGCTGCTTTTCCCCATTCCGCCATCCAGGGATGTGCCCAGACTGCGTCCATATAGGCTTGGCTGTCCGCCGCGACATCGACGCTATAGGTTCGCAAGCGCGAGACCGCGGGCGCGTACATGGCGTCCGCCGTGCAGAAATCACCAAACAGAAACGGCCCGGCCTGTGCGAAGCGGCTGCGGCAGTTGCGCCAGACGTCCTCGATGCGCTGGACGTCCGCGTTGACGGCAGCGCTCCGCTCGGGACCTTCGCGCACCAAACGGAAATTCATCGGCAGGGCCGACCGCAAGGCGCCGAACCCGGAATGCATTTCCGCCGCCGCCGCCCGCGCCACGGCCCGCGCTGCGGCATCCTCTGGCCATAAGCCCGCCGTCGGATGCCGTTCCGCCAAATATTCGGCGATGGCGAGCGAATCGTTAATTAAGAGATCGCCGTCGATCAACACTGGCACGAGCCTGCTTGGCGAATGTTTCCGAATCAACTCACTGCGTTCTTCGGTATGGAAGGGAACGACGATTTCCTCGAAGGTGGCGCCGGACTGGCGCATCGACAGCCAGCCGCGCAGCGACCAGGATGAATAATTCTTGCTGCCCACGATCAGTTTATATCCGCTCATGCTTCCTCCGCTTGCGCTTCCGCCAGTCACACCTTTAGATAAGCGACGAAATCTATACGTCTTAATGATCTCCAGCAATTCCGGGAGTTGAATGTTGCCGCACAATCTCGTCGCCCGCGCCACGGGCAAGACCATCACGTTGACACCAGTGACCGAAGACGGTCTGAAAGCATGGTTAAAAAAGGCCGACAAACGGACCCAGGCATGGGTTGATGCCGCGCACTTCGATGCCGCCGCTGGGGAGACACTGCTGCTGCCGGGCGCTGATGGTGGGATTGCCGCAGCGCTCTTGGGGATTGAAGGGGATTCTGACCTGTGGTCGTGGAGCGCCGCCGTCGACGCACTACCGCCGGGCCGCTATGCCCTCTCGAAGGGAATAAATGCAACACTGGCGACCACTGCCGCACTTGGCTGGGCGCTCGGCACTTATGTCTTTGATCGCTATACGGCGACGCCAGCACCGAAAGCGGAGCTTGTCTGGCCCGCCCGCGCGGATCGCCGGGCCGTTGAAGGTGCCGCGAGCTCAATTGCGCTGACCCGTGATTTGATCAATACGCCCGCTTCCGACATGGGTCCGGTCGAACTCGCCGCCGCCGCGCGCAAGTTGGCGCGTGAATTCAAGGCGCGCTTCAATGTGATCGTCGGGGACGATCTTTTGAAGAAGAACTACCCGATGGTGCATGCGGTCGGCCGCGCGTCGGACCGCGCCCCCCGTTTAATTGATTTTACTTGGGGAAAATCGGGTGATCCGAAAGTGACGCTGGTAGGCAAGGGAGTTTGTTTTGACTCCGGCGGTCTCGATCTGAAACCGCCGGCCGGCATGAAGCTGATGAAAAAGGATATGGGCGGCGCCGCGAATGTGCTCGGCCTTGCCCGTATGATCATGATGGCGAACCTGCCGGTGCGCCTGCGGGTATTGGTGCCGGCGGTAGAGAACAGTGTCTCGAGCAATGCGTTCCGGCCGCTCGATGTGTTAACGAGCCGGGCCGGCATCACGGTGGAGATCGGCAACACCGATGCGGAAGGCCGCTTGGTTCTAGCAGACGCGCTGTATGAAGCGGCGTCGGAAGATCCAGAACTGGTACTCGACTTTGCGACACTGACCGGCGCGGCGCGGGTGGCGCTCGGGCCCGAACTTCCTGTCATGTTCGCGAACGACGATTCGCTGGCCGCCGACCTCTCCAAGTATGGCGATGCGGCGGGCGATCCGGTCTGGCGATTGCCGCTTTGGAAGCCCTATCTGCGTACCTTGAAAAGCAAGGTTGCCGATCTCAATAATATCGGAGAAATGCCACAAGGCGGTGCCATCACGGCGGCACTGTTCATGAATGAATTCGTCAAAGATACGGTTCCTTGGGCGCATTTTGATATTATGGCGTGGAACACCTCATCTCGTCCCGGTCGGCCCGTTGGTGGTGAAGCTATGGCGATTAGAGCGGCCTTCGGAACGATCGCCGCGCGGTTCGGAAAATAACACAAGGCCCGGTTCCTCGGCCTTTGAGACTTGTCCCGAAGCTGAGCCCGCGCTGGGTTCGATTCGTGATCGGAACGAAAATGAACGGATTCGCAATGGGAATTTCGCCCAACCAAGCCCTCGACCTTTGGCGCCGTAGTGTTGTGCGAAGCGTGCGAAACGATTTCCCCGATTTCTCGTCCCGGCAAATGGCTGTCCTCCTGACCGTATACATAACGCAGCCGTCCCATACGGTGCGCGGATTGGCCGCCGAACTGAATATTTCTAAACCCGCGATCACCCGAGCGCTCGACCGATTGGGCGAGTTCGGTTTGGTCTGCCGGAAACCGGACGAGACCGACCGCCGCTCCATCGAAGTTCAACGAACGGTTAAGGATTCGGTCTTCCTCAGCGAGTTTTCCGAGATGATTATTCGCTCATCCGGCGAGACCTTCGGCGGCTAGTTAATATCCCGCCTTCGGATTGACGATGTTGTGTGGCTGCTCACCTGCAAGCACCCGCCGCAGGTTGGCACCAACTTCCCGCGCTCCGGTCTCGGAGCCTGTCAGCGCCGCGTTGTGCGGCGTCAGCGTCACCTTCGGATGAGTCCAGAGCGGATTTTCTGTCGGTAATGGTTCTGTTGAAAAGACATCCAACACGGCTTCCGACAATTGGCCCGAATCGAGCGCCGCGATGATGTCCTCTTCGACCTGAAGCCCGCCCCGCCCTGCATTGATCAGACTGGCGCCGCGGGGCAAGCGGGCGAATACATCTTGGCTGAGAATGCCCCGCGTTGCGTCTGTCAGCGGCAGCAAGGTCACGAGGATATCGGTTCGCGCTAGGAAAGCGTCGAAGCCCTCCGTACCGTGGAAGCCGGTGACACCCGGTACTTCGCGCGGTGTCCGCGTCCACGACGCCACGTCGAAGCGGAGCGCCGTTAGCGCCTGCGCCGCGTCGCTGCCCAACACGCCAAGCCCCATCAGTCCGACCCGGCGATCGGGCGCCAGCGGGGTGGCGATTTGGCGCCATTCCCCGGCGCGCTGCTGCGCTTCCAATTCCCGCTGCTGGCGGTGAAGGCGCAAGACATGCAGGGCCACGTATTCCGTCATGCCGATAACAAGTGCTTCCTCGACCATGCGTACGACCGGCACGCCTTCCGGTAAATCCGGGTCGTCGAGCAACGCATCGACACCCGCGCCGAGTGAAAAAATATACTCCAAATTTGGAAACCGCCGTCTCAACTCGCCGGGTGGCGGATTCCAAACCAGTGCGAACCGCACGGCTGTGTCGTCGCCGTCGTCGTTCCAATGGCGCAACGGTATCTCCGGCACTTCGCGGCGCAAATGATCGGCCCAGTCGTCCCAGCGGTCGTTAGCAGAATAAAAAATCAAGGTCATGGTTTCTAAACCTTCTGGTCACTCGCGGATGACGCCCGCCTCGATGGCTTCTTCTGAGGTCTCGAGGTCAAACGCCGCCGCCATCAGTGCCTTTGTGTATGGATGTTGCGGATTTTCGAACAGCTCAGTCGAGAGCCCCTGCTCCATCACTTTGCCGGACCGCAGCACGACAACATAGTCGGACAACGCGCGCACCACTCGAAGGTCGTGGCTGATGAACAGATAGGCCAGGTCGTGTTCGCGTTGCAGGCGGCGCAATAGGTCGACGATTTGCGCTTGGACGGATCGGTCCAATGCCGATGTTGGCTCGTCGAGGACGATGAATTTTGGTTTCAAGACAATGGCCCGGGCGATGGCGACGCGTTGGCGCTGACCACCGGAAAATTCGTGCGGATATCGATGCCGGCTATCGGGGTCGAGATCGACTTCCTTAAGCGCTTCGATTACTCGGCGCTCGCGGTCCGCCTCGCTGCTATCCGGCTCATGTACCTTGAGCCCTTCTGCGACGATTTGTCCGACCGACATGCGGGGACTGAGGCTGCCGAAGGGGTCCTGGAATACGACCTGCATTTCGCGGCGCAGTGGCCGCATCTCACCAGTGTTAAGGTCCTGAATATTGCGTCCTTCGAAGACGATGTCGCCCTGGCTACGCTCTAATCTCAGCAACGCCATGCCGAGAGTCGTTTTGCCGGATCCGGATTCGCCAACGACACCGATGGTCTCGCCCTGGCGTATGGTCACGGAGATGCCATCGACCGCCTTAATATGATCGACGGTGCGGCGCATTAGGCCTTTCTTGATCGGGAACCAAACGCGGACATCCTCACCGGAGAGAACTGTCGGTCGACCGTCTTGTGGTGGCTCCTTCGTGCCTGTCGGTTCGGCCTCCAGCAGGCGCTTGGTATACTCGTGCGACGGTGCGGAGAATACGATCCGCGCTTCGCCACTCTCGACAATCTCGCCGTCCTTCATCACGCAAACCCGATCGGCGACTTTCCCGACGATCCCGAGGTCATGGGTAATGAACAGCATGGCCATGCCGAGTTTCGCTTGCAGATCGGCCAGCAGTTTCAGAATTTGCGCTTGGATGGTGACGTCCAGCGCCGTGGTCGGTTCATCCGCGATCAGTAAGTCGGGCTCGTTCGCCAAGGCCATTGCAATCATCACGCGCTGGCGTTGCCCGCCCGACAACTCGTGTGGATAGGCGGTCAGACGCTGTGCTGCATCGCGGACGCCGACCAGGTCGAGCAATTCCAGGACCCGCCGCCGGGCGCCGTCCTTCGACAGGCCCTTGTGCAGAACCAAGACCTCACGAATTTGCTTTTCGATGGTGTGGACCGGGTTGAGCGAGGTGATTGGCTCTTGGAAGATCATGCCAATCCGGTCGCCGCGAATGCGCTGCAATGCGCCGCGCGGCGCGCCGATCATCTCCTCACCGCGAAACCGGATGGATCCGCTCGGGTGGCTGGCGATGGGATATGGCAGCAATTGCATCACCGAAAGCGCGGTCACCGATTTACCTGACCCGGACTCACCGACCAACGCCACTGTCTCGCCCCGTCGAATGTCGAGTGTGAACTGCCGCACCGCGTGGACTGGTCCGCCTGGCACGTCGAAATCGACCGAGAGGTCGCGGATCGAAAGAAGAGGTTGTTCGCTCATCGTTGTACCTTACGCGGATCGAACGCGTCGCGCACCGCCTCTCCGATGAAAACCAGAAGCGACAGCATGAACGCAATGACAAAAAAGGCGGTCATCCCAAGCCAGGGCGCTTGCAGATTATCCTTCCCCTGCTTCAGCAATTCGCCAAGAGAGGGGGAGCCTGGAGGTAGGCCAAAGCCGAGAAAGTCGAGGGATGTCAGCGTCACCACCGAACCCGAAGTAATGAATGGCAGAAAGGTGAGCGTCGCGACCATGGCGTTCGGCAAGACATGGCGATACATGATGACGCTGTTGGTGACGCCGAGCGCGCGCGCCGCTTTTACATATTCGAAGTTCCGGGCGCGCAGGAATTCGGCGCGCACGACACTGACCAAGGACGTCCAGCTGAACAGCAGCATGAGCCCCAACAGCCACCAAAAATTCGGCTGCACCACGCTCGCCAGAATGATCAGCATGAATAGCACCGGCATACCGTTCCAAATCTCGATCAAGCGTTGTCCGACCAAATCCGTCAGCCCGCCGAAGTATCCTTGGACCGCACCGACCGCGACGCCGACGATCGAACTGAGCACCGTCAGCACCAGACCGAACAGTACCGAAATACGGAACCCGTAAATCATCCGTGCCAACACGTCGCGGGCTTGGTCATCGGTGCCGAGCCAGTTCTGCCCGGTCGGCTCGAAGGGGGCCGGGCCCGGCAAATTAGTGACGTGGGTGTCGAAGCTGTAGGGGATGGGTGCGTGGATCATCCACCCTTGTTTCTCGATGAGCTCAACCAGATACGGATCACCATAATCCGCCTCCGTCTCAAAATCGCCGCCGAACGCGGTTTCGGGATACACATTCGTGATCGGGCTGTAGAAGCTGCCGTCAAAATAAATCACCAGCGGTTTGTCGTTGGCGATCAACTCGGCGAAAAGCGTTAGGGTGAAGACCATCAAGAATATCCAAAATGACCAATAGCCGCGTTTGTTGGCTTTGAAATTCTCAATCCGTCGCTGATTGAGCGGCGTGATCTCTAAGCTGAGGAAACTATGTTGCGGCGCCGACACGGTCAGACCTCACGACTTTCGAAATCGATGCGCGGGTCGATCAGCGTATAGGTCACATCGCTGATGATATGCAGGATCAGGCCCAGCAAGGTGAACATATAAAGTGTGCCGAACATGATCGGGTAGTCGCGGTCAATCACCGCCTCGAAGCCCAAGAGACCGAGCCCATCGAGTGAGAAGATCACCTCGATCAGCAGTGATCCAGTGAACAGCATGCCAATGAAGGCGGCGGGAAATCCGGCGATCACGATGAGCATGCCGTTGCGGAAGACATGGCCGTACAGCACGCGGCGCTCCGATAGTCCCTTAGCACGCGCGGTGGTGACGTATTGCATGTTGATCTGGTCGAGGAATGAGTTCTTCGTCAGCATGGTCAATCCGGCGAAGCCGCCGATCACCATCGCCAAGATCGGAAGCGCCATGTGCCAGAAGTAATCGATGATCTGCATTGGCCAGGAAAGGTCAGCCCAGTTCTCCGATGTGAGCCCGCGCAAGGGGAACCAATCTAGATAGCGCCCGCCCGCGAAGACGACAATTAATAGAATGGCGAACAAGAAGCCCGGGATGGCATTGCCGACGATCACTACACCGCTGGTCCAGATATCGAAGCGCGAGCCGTCGCGCACCGCCTTCCAAACGCCGAGCGGAATCGAAATTAGATAGACCAGCAACGTGCTCCAAATGCCAAGTGAAATAGAGACCGGCATTTTATCAAGAATGAGATCGATCACCGGCTCGCTGCGAAAGAAGCTGCTGCCAAAATCGAACCGCACATAATTGCCGAGCATTAGCAGGAAACGCTCATGAGCCGGCTTATCGAAGCCGAATTGCTTTTCCAGCTTTGCGATGAATTGAGGGTCCAATCCTTGGGCGCCGCGATACTTGCTGTTGGCGTCTTCGGCGGAGGTGGCAGCCGCGCTGCGCCGTCCACTGTTGGAAACTTCCGAGCCGACATTTCCGGAAATGCGTCCCGCGGCTTCCACGCCCTCACCCTGTATCTCTGCGATCAGCCGTTCGACTGGCCCGCCGGGCGCGATCTGTACCACGGCGAAGTTCACCACCATGATGCCGAGCAATGTCGGGATGACGAGCAACAATCGGCGAAGAATATAAGCGAGCATGATGCGGAGTGGACCTAGTATGGTTACTTCGAGGAGTTTTTGCGCAGAGCCAGTGCAGCTTCTTTTTTGGGGTCGATCCACCAGGCACTGGTGACGACTCCCTGCACCGGTATCTTCTTCGGAATGCCGAACTTATCCCAGCGCGCGATGCGATCATAGGCGATGTGCCAATGGGGCACGACGATATGACTCCACTGTAGGGCCCGGTCGAGGGCGCGAGTGCGGGCGACCAGGCTTTTTCGCGTCGGGGCCGAAATGAGCAGTTCGACCAGCTCGTCGATGGCCGGGTTCTCGATGCCGGAGAGATTGCGGCTGCGTGGCCGAGTGGCGGCCTCAACGGTCCAGTAATCTCGTTGCTCGTTGCCGGGTGAGAGTGACTGCCCCCAGCTGCCGACAACGACATCGAAATCGAACTCGGTCAACCGCTGCCGGTATTGCGCCGTATCAACGGTCCGCACGGTGACGTCGATGCCGAGCCGCGTCAGGTTTTTGTTGAACGGGAGGACGATGCGCTCGAACAACGGGCTGACCAACAGAATTTCGAATGTGAATGGTTGCCCAGTTTTTGCATGCACCAGTTTCCGGGTTTTCTTGTCTATCTTCCAGCCGGCTTCCTGCAGCAACTTCGACGCCTTGCGTAAATTACCGCGCATATTGCCGCTACCGTCGGTCTTGGGCGGCGCGTAACTGGTCGTCAGCA
>CAXAGK010000079.1:0-11462 GCA_963968305.1 uncultured Rickettsiales bacterium
ATAGGAATTTGCGGCCATTCGCCGGATTGAGCCCGACCAAAGGGTGTAAGACCGGCGGCGCTTTCGCCATGGCCGCGGCCTCTTCCGCCGTATGACGCCGTTTTGTGTTCTGCGTCGTCGTCACCCGGTGAAAACAATTCAATCCCTCGATCCGCTCCTTCATCCGCTCCGACAAAAGGTCATATGCCGCTTCCAAACTGGTGAAGAGCGTATCGCCGCCAACCGGTGGCAGGAGCTTGGCGTAGAGACTGAGGATCGGAGTTGGCAAGTCACGGAACGAATGGTCCATATGCCAAAAATTGATCCGCTGCTGTTCGTCCGGGCGGATATGGATCGCACCGACTTCCGCCGGATGCCCGTCGTCGACAGCAATGTCTTCCTTCACCGGTGTCCCGAAAATTCGCATGAACTCGGCATATTGATGGTGACTGAGGTTTTGATCCCGAAAGATAATGATTG
This sequence comes from uncultured Rickettsiales bacterium, assembly GCA_963968305.1. Lineage (GTDB taxonomy): Bacteria > Pseudomonadota > Alphaproteobacteria > UBA8366 > UBA8366 > UBA6544. The sequence continues at coordinate 460 of CAXAGK010000079.1, forward strand.
TTCGGTCTATCAAGGCCTGCCGGATATCCGCTTGCGCCTCCGGACTCGGTTGGCGCAAATCCACATCCGAAATCTCTGCGCCAACATTCACCGTCAGCGGTTTCGCGTCGATATGGCGATAGGTTTCCATGGAAATTTACCTATTCCGTTTGGCGAGCTCTTCGAGGAGACCGGCGAAAAGCCGCGCCCTTGGTACCAAGGACGACACCAGTAAGTGCTCCTGCTTGGTGTGTACCCCGTCGCCACACACACCAAGCCCATCCAGGGTCGGTATGCCGAGCGCACCGCAGAAATTACCGTCACTGCCACCGCCAAATTGGCCATGGCCGAGATCGAGCCCGACATCGCGCGCGACCCGGTGCGCGACCTCGTAAAGCTCTTCCGATGCCTCATGCATGATGAAGAGTGGCCGCACCGGTCCTGGCTCCACTTCCAGCCGAACTTCCGGATCGGGAGATACGAGGCCGCCCATAAGCCGTTGTACCTCGACGAAATCCTCCGGCGTTGGTGCCACGCATAATACTTCCGCATGGCATTCGGTCGGAATGACATTAACGAAATTGCCGCCCTCGATCACGCCCACGCGGAACGTCCGCTCCCGCTCCAAATCGCTGAAACCTTCGACCTCCGTGATGAGCCGCGCCATGACGCTGATCGCACTCTTGCCGACACCCTTGGCGACGCCTGCATGGGCCGGACGGCCGTATGTATGCAACTTGTAGCGCAGGAAGGCATGGCGGCCGGTAACGAACTTGCCCGGTTTTCCCGGCTCTGGCACCAGGACGTAGCGGCTCACCTTCGCCTCCGCCTCGATCAAGGTGCGGGTCGACGGGCTGCCGACCTCCTCGTCCGGAATGAACAGAAACGTGACCGGCAGACCGAGGCTACCGCGCGCCGCGATCAATTTTTCGACAGCATGGACGGCGAGATACATGCCGCCTTTCATATCGAGGACGCCTGGACCGTAGAGCCTGTCTCCGTCTCGCGTCACCTCCAGAGTTTCAGCCAGGGTGCCAACCAGATGTACCGTGTCCAAATGTCCAAGCACCAGAATGCCCGGCCCCTGGCCCCATTCGAAGCGCGCCCGTACTACGTCGCCAAAACCATCACTGCCCGGAACCCGTTCGACAGCGGCACCCAATCTCGCCATCGTCCGCGCGGCGACATCCATCATCCGGTTGACGGCAGCGGCATCGAAGCTTGGACTTTCGATTGACGCCCACGTGGCAATGCCGGCGGCTATTTCTTCCGCGTCAAAAATATTCTCGTAGAACGTCACGTCGCAGACCTAACCAAAGGGCGGCTCAGCGTCCTCAATATGTTCGGTTGGCTGCGGTGTTGTCGTCATCAAGGTGACCCCGTCCGGCGCATTGAACTGATGCCAAGTATTCTGCGGCACGATCGCGATCATGCCCGCCGTCAAATCGACATTCTCAATCTTGTCCTCGCTCTTCAAGGTCAGCGTCACCGCTCCCTTGAGGATTTGCACAATCTCGTCACCGCTCGGATGGCGCTCCCACTGGCTGGTCCCCGAGAAACCACCGGTAAAAATACCGCCGTCACGATAATCCGCAACCCGTGCGAAGGTCCCCTTGGTGTCGGTGTGGATGGTCCGCCCTTCCAGAAAGGTGACGGTGTCGAGCACTTCTTCCAGATCGTATGCTTGCGCCATGATGTTCCTCCTATCGGTGGGAGATCGTACCACAAAATCCGAAGAGCCCCCACCCTAACCCTCTACCGCTGCTTCGCCGCGCCGGAGCTCGTCAGCGCCGCAATATCGGACGGCCCAAAGCCCCATTCGGCCAAGGCTTCTTCCGTGTGCTCGCCCGCATAGGCGCAGCCCATCGGGGTTTTGCTTTCGGTGCGCGAGAACTTCGGTGCGGGGCCGGGCTGCATAAATCCGTCGACCTCGATGAAAGTATCTCGCGCAACGTTGTGATGGTGCTCGATGGCTTCGCTCGGGCGCAGGACCGGTGCGTAGCAGATTTCCCGCTGCTCCATGATGTCGGTCCATTCTTCCCGCGTCTTGGTTTTAAAAATCTCCGCGAGCTTTTCCGTCATTTCCGGCCACGCATCCCGGTCGACCTGCGGCGGCAAGTTAGTCTGGTCCAACCCCACGGCTTTCAGCATTTCCGCATAGAATTGCGGCTCGTTGGAGCCGATGCAGATATGCTCACCATCACTTGTTTCGTAAACGTTATAATGATGGCAACCACCGTCGAGGCGATTTTCCTCGCGTTCCTCGACATAACGCCCATCAGCCAGCATGCCGTAGACCGACGACATGAGTGACGCCGCACCTTCGACCATCGAGCAATCGACCACTTGGCCCTCACCGGATTTCTGCGCTTCGATATAGGCAGCGAGCGCACCCATCGCCATGTAGAGCGCACCACCACCGAAGTCACCGACGAGATTGAGTGGCGGAACGGGCCCCTTTTCTTTTGTTCCGATAGCGTAAAGCGCCCCGGTAAGTGCGATATAATTGATATCGTGGCCTGGTGTTTTGGCAATTGGGCCGTCCTGCCCCCAGCCCGTCATACGCCCAAAGACGACCTTCTTGTTTCGGGCGAACACAACGTCGGGCCCAAGTCCGAGACGCTCCATCACGCCCGGCCGAAAGCCTTCGATGATAATATCTGCCTTATCACAGAGCTTCAGCGCCGCCTTGACGCCGTCCGGATTCTTGAGATTGAGCGCCAGGTTTTTACGCCCGCGGAGCAGGTTATTGTATTTCGGCTCATACATGTCATTGCCGACATTCATGGCGCGATCGACCCGAATGACCTCAGCCCCCATATCGGCCAGCAACATGCAGCAAAACGGCCCCGGCCCAATGCCCGCGAACTCAACAACCTTCACACCCGACAACGCACCCATGGCGATACTCCTTCATTTGATTTGAAGAAGGAGATAACGCGCGAAATTAGGACGTCTAGCTAAGACGCTCCGCCACGGCCGCACAGAACTCGGTCGTGCTCGCCGTGCCGCCTTGATCTGGGGTCAATCGGTCCTCATCGCGGTAGACCGCATCGACGGCATTTTCCAGGCGATCCGCCGTCTCGCCATAGCCAAGATGGTGCAGCATCATGCTTGCCGTGCGGATTGTCGCGGTGGGGTTGATGGTATTCTGCCCCAAGAGATCGGGCGCAGTGCCGTGGATCGGCTCAAAATAGGCGTAATCGTCACCGTAGCATCCGCTCGGGCAGAGACCGAGGCCGCCGATCAAGCCGCCGGCTGCATCCGAGAAGATATCCCCGTAGAGGCTAGGAAGGACCACTACATCCATCTCTTGCGGCTCGACGATGATGCGCCGGGCGAAATCATCGATCAGCCAATTCTCGTACTCTATATCCGGATACTCTTTGGCGATGCGGGTACAGACCTCAAGGAAAAGTCCGTCCGGCTGCGGGATCAAATTGTGTTTGGTGCCGCAGGTGAGCTTGCCCCGTTTACCGGCCGCCTTGCGTTCGCGAGCAAGCTCAAACCCATAGCGGCAGATCCGCTCCGCTCCGCCCTCGGTGATCACCTTGATCGCGTATTTCCCACCGCCAAACTCTTCCGCGATCTCATTGAGCGTAGATTTAGCCCTGCCACTCGACAGATTTAGCGGGAAAAGTTCCTCGAGGTCACCACCGATGCCAAGCGCCAAATCTTCTAGATTCTCGCGCAGGATCACCATGTCGATACCCTCGGGCTCGGCAAGCGGGCTCTTGCAGCCCGGAATCCAACGTGCGGGCCGAACATTCGCGAAGGTCCCCTTGCCCCAACGGAGATAGCGCACGATTTCGGTCGATGCATTGCTGCCCGCGCCGAACAGCGTCGCATCGGCGTTATCGATGGCGACGCGTGTTTCACCCGGAAAACCCGTCCCGTGAGATTTCACGGCATCGTCGCCACTTGGTGGAAACTCAAAATTGATATCCAGGTCCAGCTTCTTCAGAAGCTCAACGGTTGGATAAACGGCTTCCGGCGCGGCATCGTCACCCGGTATGACAACGACATTCTTGCGATTGGACATACAACCTCCCCTTTCGACGACATCCTCTTAAGCTTTCTCAAAAGAGTTAAAGCGGTGCGATGAAGTGACGATACCCCTCACCTACTCATCGCAAGGGGAGAGGGGTAGGGTGAGGGGAACTAGGTTTCCCGCCGCAACTCCACCGCCCGGTGCACCGCCGCGATGATCTCCGGATAGGCGGCGCAACGACACAAGTTGCCCGACAGATAGTGGCGCACATCGTCGTCGGTTGGGTCCGGGTTCTCGTCAAGGAGCTTCTTGGTCATCAAGATCATGCCCGGCGTGCAATAGCCACATTGCAGACCACCGCTCTCGATAAAGGCGAGTTGTTCGGCGCTTAGCTCACCGTCGGCGTCTTGGCTTTCGATGGTTTCGATATCCTTGCCATCTGTCAGGACCGCGAGCGACAGGCATCCGGTCACCGCTTCGCCGTCCATCAGCACGGTACAGCAGCCGCAGAGGCCTTGGCCGCAGCTCTCCCGCGCGCCGATGAGGCCGAATTCGCCTTGCAGCAATTCCACCATGTTCCAGTGGGGCGCCACGTCGGCGGAGACGTCGCGGCCGTTGAGCTTGAATTGGATCGTGCGTTTCTCAGCGCTCATCTCACGCCTCCTCCAACGGTTGGCCGGCGGCTTTTCTCAAGGCGCGGAATACTTTCTCCGGGGTCAACGGCATCTCGGTGATACGCACGCCAACCGCATCGTCCACCGCATTGGCGATGGCCGGGGAGACACCGAAGGTGCCGGACTCGCCGACACCCTTGGCGCCGAACGGGCCGCTTTTCTGTTCAGCCTCGACGACGACATTTTCCATGACGGGCGGGATGTCGAAGAAGCCCGGTATCTTGTAATCCGCGAGGTTGGCGTTCGTCACCTGGCCCGCGTCATAGACCATATCCTCGGTCATGGTGAAGCCCAGCTGCATGATCGCCGCCCCTGACAATTGGGTCGCGACGATTTCCGGATTGAGGGCGGTGCCGAGATCGGCCACGGTGATCAGCCGCTCGATGGTGACATGCCCGGTCTCCGTATCCACGGACAGCTCGATTCCGGTCGCACCAATCATCCAATAAGGCGTGGCTTCCGGCGACTGGCCGGTGTCGTGGTCTGTCGGCTTATAGGGTGGGATGAAACTGCCGGAGCCGATGACGTTGCCCGCCTGCATGCCGTATTTACGGCGGAACAATTCGTCGACCGGCGCGTTGGTACCCTCAGGCAGGCCGAGCTCCTTTGCCATTTCGGCCAGTTTGTCGCGAGCTTCCGTCGCCGCGAGCCGAACCGCGTGACCCATGTGATATGTCGAGCGCGAGCCCAGCGTGGACATGTCGTAGGGTGTCACATCCGTGTCCGGGTGGATGACGATCACCTTATCTACCCCGACGCCCAGCACCTCCGCCGCGATCTGTGCCATCACCGTGTCGGAGCCCTGCCCCATGTCGGTGGTGCTGCAATGAACAATGACGCTACCATCCGCATTGACGTTGACGATGGCCATGGAGGTTGTGGGCGAGATCGACGCCTTGAAGCCCACGGCGATCCCGCGCCCTCGCTTCACAGTGCCTTCGCCCTTCTCGAATGGTCCCGACCAGTTCATGCGGCGGTCCAATTCCACCAGCACGCCGTCGATCTCCGTATCCACCAGGGTGGTGCCGACCGCCTGGGGCCGTCCGTTCTTCAGAATGTTCTGACGGCGAAATGCCATCGGATCGACGCCGAGCTCGCGCGCGATCAGGTCGGTGTGGCTCTCATACGCCCAGACCAGCTGCGGAATGCCGAAGCCCCGCAACGCGCCCGCCGGTGGGCGATTGGTATAAAGCGCATAAGAGTCGATGGAGACGTTTTCGATATCGTAGGGCCCCGCCGCCGTGAAGCCCGATTTCTGGGTCACACGCGGTCCGATATCCGCATAGGCACCGCCGTTCCACCAAACTTCACACTCGCGCGCCAATATCTTGCCGGACCCGTCGATGCCGCTCTTGATACGGAAGGTGCTCGGGTGTTTGGAGATCGTGTAGAACTGCTCCTCCATGGTCTGCGCATATTTGATTGGACGGTTCGCCAACAACGCCAGCGCTGCCGCCAGAGCTTCCGTCTTGATATAGACCTTGGCCCCGAACCCACCGCCGAGAAACGGTACCCGAACCCGGACCTTGTTCTCCGGCCAGCCGAGCAGGCGCGCGATCTCGATTCGCACGAAGGACGGGCTCTGGCTGGAAGAGTGCAGGATAAGGCGACCTTCGCGCTCCTCCGCCAAGGTCGCCATCGGCTCCAAGGGCGTGTGCATGGTCTGTTGAGTGCGGAAGGTGTGCTCAAACACATGCGCGGCATCGGCGAACGCGCCCTCCGTCTCACCGCGCCGCAGGTGGTAATCAAGTGCGACGTTGGTATCGCGCCGTCCGACCAGATGTTTCAAGTCAGGAAACATGCCTGCCGGTTTTAATTCCTCATGAACGATCGCATCCGAAGTCATGGCCTCAACCTCGTCATAGACCGCCGGAAGTTCTTCGTACTCGCCATAAATCAACTGCGCCGCTTCTTCCGCGATATGCGGGTCTTCCGCCAGCACGACGGCGACAGGCTCGCCCACATAGCGCACCTTCTCCAGCGCCAGGATCGGTTGATCGTGGAAGGCCGGCCCGTAATAGGGCACCGGCATGACCTTCAGAATGTCCTCACCCGTATAGACGCCGTGGACGCCGGGTAGCGCCGCGGCCTCTGCCGTATCGATGGAGAGAATACGCCCATGCGGCGTGTCACTGCGGAATACCTTGGCGTGCAGCATCCCCGGCAGGCGCATGGTGTGGATGTATTCAGCCCGACCCGTCGCCTTGTCGTTGGACTCAAGGCGCGGGATCGATTGCCCAATGACCGTCGTCTGCATCGCCATCAGCTTGCCTCCCCGTCGAGCGCTTGGCGCACGGCGCGCCCAACCGTCACCCGCAGTAATTCGCGCTTATAGGCCGCACTACCTTGCGGGTCGGAGATCAACACCGCCTCATCCGCGGCCGCGTCTCCGGCGCGCCTCAGAACATCGTCATCGATTGCGGCACCCGAGAGCACGCCTTCGGCGCCAGTCATCCGCGTCGGCTTTTCCGTCGCGGCGCTGACTACCACTTTCGTCACACCCTCTGGATCGATCGAAACGGCAACCCCTAATGCGGGCCAATCGTCGGCCGAACGGGTCGTTACTTTCTGGTAAGCCGTAAGCATTCCCGATTGCGAGGGCACCGATAAAGACGCGATGAGTTCGTTCGACGCTAAGGCCGTCTCGTAATATCCCTGATACAGGTCCTCGAGCACGATTGTGCGCTCTCCGGACAGCCCCATTACCGTCACCGATGCACCAAGCGCGGTCATCACCGGTGGCAAATCCATATGCGGGTCGCCATGGGCGAGACTACCGCCCACCGTCGCCACATTCCGCACCCGCACATTGGAGAGTGTGCGCATCGTGCGGCGCACCACTTCGGGGATTTCGGGCGATTGCTCCAGCGCCCGCAACGGCGTCAGCGCGCCAATGGTCAGCACTCCATCCGCCGCCGCTGAAATACCGCGATAGGTATCCTCGACACCCGCCAAGCTGACCAACAGGCTCGGCTGGAACAATCCCGACTTCATCATCAGCATCAAGGCGGTGCCACCACCCAAGGGCCGTATGGTCGGGTCGTCCGGGTCCAGTAAGCCGACGGCCTCTTGCAGGGAGGACGGTTGCGCGAGCTCAAAAGGGATCATGTCGCAGCCTCTGTTTTCGATGCCGAAAAGGCATTCCGCAAATTCTCGGCGAATTGTTTTTCCATGTCCTTGGCCTTGGCCGCCAACACGGGTCGACCGAGACTACCGAGCTTGCCGGTGAGCGACAAATCCGTCTCATAGAGGATTTTCGTGCCACCGTCAGCTTCTTCCAAGCGCGTGACGGAACGGGCGGTAAGACGACCGGCGATCTTCATCGGCCGCCCCTCGATCTTCGCCTCGATCAGGCCCGGCGCTTCGTCCCGCACCAATTTCACCGCCACCACGAAGGCGACCTTGATATAGGCGACCTTGCTTTCCATGACGGCAGTGTAATGGGTAGCGTCCACCTCCTCGAGGTCCCGCACCCCCTCGATGCAGGAGACGAAAAATTGGGCGTCGCGAATCTTTGCGTAGACCGCGTCCCGGGGCGCCTCCACCAATATCTCACCTTTGAAATCCATCGCGTCAGTCCGCCGCACCTTTCTTCCACGCTCAGCGAGTTACATATAAATGATATGGGAAACGGCCATCGCGATGTGGCATAATTCGCGCATGACTTCCGATGGAGAGCAACAAATGACGGCGACAATCAAACCACTCCACCCGCATATTGGCGGCGAGGTCAGCGATATCGACTTACGCGAACCGCTGAGTGTCGAAGATGTGGCAATCCTTGAAGCGGGGATGGATAAATACGCCGTCCTTGTCTTTAACGGCCAAAACATCACCGACGCACAGCAGACTGCGTTCAGCCGGAACTTCGGCGAGCTGGAACTCCCGGGCAGTATCTCCAACATCACCAAGGAAGAGGACCGCCGCCTTGGCCCGGAAATGGCCGACGTCTCCAATATCTCGAAGGGCGGCAAACTATTCGGGCGAGACGACCGGGCGCGGATGTTCAATCTTGGTAACCGGCTCTGGCATTCGGACAGCTCGTACAAAGCCGTCCCGGCGAAATATTCGCTGCTCTCCGGTCGCATCGTCACCGAGGAAGGCGGCGAGACCCAATTCGCCGATATGCGTGCGGCCTATGATGCGCTTGACGAAAAGACCAAGGCGCTCATCAAGGACATGGTGTGTGAGCACTCGCTGCTCTATTCGCGGGGCTCGCTTGGATTCGATGATTTGACTGAAGAGGAGACGCGCAACTTTACCCCGGTGCGCCAAAGCCTCACCCGGACCCATCCGGTTTCCGGGCGGAAATCAATCTACCTATCAGCTCATATTGGCCAAATTTTAGGCTTGCCGCGCCCGGAGGCGATGTGCGTCATTCGTGACCTCACGGAAGCGGCCACGCAGCGGGAGTACGTGTATTCCCACAAATGGCAGCAATACGACCTGGTCATTTGGGACAACCGGCAAACCATGCACCGTGTCACCGCCTTCAACGACGTTGACGAAATTCGCGACATGCGCCGCACCACGGTGGCGGGCGACGTGCCGACAGCGGAGCAGGTGGCGGCTTAGACGCACTATCGCGGACCTATTCTTCGACAAGCTCAGGGTGAGGTTTTAGTAGGTAACTTGTTATGGACCTCACGCTGAGCGCGCCGGTCAGATCAAGACAGAAGCTTCCGCAGGTAGTTCATCAACCCTATGACCGCATAATTGCGCAACCGTGCGCGGTCGCCCGGTAGAGCCACCAGTTCGGTGAATTCCGTATTCCCCATGACGATGCCGAGATAGACCGTCCCCCGACGCTGGCCGTCGGACGCGATGGCTTCCACCACCGCGATCCCGACATCGGTGCTGTAATCCGCCTGCGCCTTGCGAGCCGCCGCAATCGCGCGTTCGGGGCCGGTGCCTTGGTCGTGTCCGGCGGTGATCGTCGCCCCCCGGAATACCTCCAGCTGTCGATCTATATCGCTGAGGCGCGATGCCATAACGCCGCCGGTCAGGGATTCCGCAACCGCGAGGGTCATGCCCTGGCGGCGCATGCGCTCAAGGACGACCGTTTCCATCGTCTCCTCGTCAATTCCGAAGACGATATCGCCAAGCAAATTGCGCAGAAACTGTTCTTCCGCCGCGAGTATTTCGCTCGCCGCTTCCTCGGTTACGGACTTTACGGTGATGCGCACCTTAATCCCTTCGATACCGCTGGCGAGAAACGCCAGGGTGGGATTGCCGATGCTATCCAATTGATCGATCCGGTCGCCAAGCTTCTCCGCTAATCCCGATTCGCTGTCACCCCAGGTCCGCAAGGTGCGGCTGCGGATCACCCCTGTCTCGCCGGAGCGGCGCACCAGGTCCGGCAGGATGAAGCTCTCCATCATCTCGCGCATCTCATAGGGCACACCCGGCACCGCGTAGATCACCTTGTCGCCGACCGGGCAGTGCATGCCGGGGGCGGTGCCCGGCATATGCGGGATCGGCTCGGCCCCGACCGGGATATCGGCCTGGCGGCGGTTGTTGTCTGTCATCACACGGCCGCGCGATTCAAACATGTGACAGATCTTGTCGACGATGGCCTCGTCGCGCACCAGCTCCGCCCCCATAATGTGGGCGAGCACGTCGCGGGTGATGTCGTCTTGCGTCGGGCCGAGACCGCCGCAGCAGATCACCGCGTCGCTCCTCTCCAGTGCCTGGCGAATACAAAGCTCCATACGGTCGAAATTGTCGCCGACCTTGGTTTGGAAATGGGAATCGATTCCGAACATGGCCAATTGCTCGCCAATCCAGGACGAGTTCGTATCGACGATCTGCCCCAGTAATAGTTCCGTTCCGATGGCAACGACTTCGCAGCGCATATGGCGATTCCTTCTTCTATTTTTGGCGGGCTAACCCCGCGAGCGATATGGGTTCGAGTGACCCGTTCGTAAATCCCGGATCAAAACCCGCCACCGAGATGCGTGAGCGAGTATTCGCCGTTGATCGCCGAGACGACCATCAAATACAGCAGCAACCCGCCGCAAGCTACATCGAAGGACAAAATCGCCGACATCCAGCGCCGCAGGATAAAGATCGCGCCCAGCCAACAGACGCCAAGGACGCAAATATACTGCCAGGTTTCCATTAAAGGCTAACCATCATTTGACCACTCCTTTGGGCAGAAGAATGGCGATGCCGACAGATTTCCCGTTTCTTGAGCCGACCACAACACTCAAGGCGCCGACGCCGGTTTTATCCCCGTCGCGCACGAGGATCAGTGAACCCGAATCCCCGAAGGTGGCGTCGCAATCGTGGTGCAGCATGGGGACCCGCCGTCCCGTGATGGAGCATGTCTCGTTCACGGCCAGCACATGCGGCTTATC
>CAXAGK010000080.1:0-11410 GCA_963968305.1 uncultured Rickettsiales bacterium
GAATTAGTGCCCGAGCGTTCTCACCATCGCGGCGGCGGTCCGTCGGTCGCTGTGTTTTAGTGCGCGCGGCCGTGGCAATGTTTGTATTTCTTGCTGGAGCCGCAGGGGCAGGACGCATTCCGCGAGATTTTGCCCCACGTCTCGGGATCATTGGGGTCGACGACCGCGGCGGCATTCCTCGTTTGCACCGGAGCGCTCGCGAGTTCGCCGTCTTCCGGGTTGGATCCGCCGCCGCCCAAGGCTAGAGCCGGGTCCTCGCGCGTCTCCGCCATCTCGGGTAGATCGCGGCGGAAAGCATCCTCTTCGGTGCCACCGAATGTAAGTTCCACTTGGCTCAAAATCTCGGTAACGGATTGCCGGACCCGTCCCAGCATTTCCTCGAACATCTCGAACGCTTCCCGCTTGTACTCGTTCAAGGGGTCGCGCTGCGCATAGGCGCGCAGGCCGATGCCTTGGCGCAGGTGGTCTAGTTGCAGGAGATGCTCTTTCCAAGAATGATCGAGAATTTGCAGCAGCAGGCTCTTCTCCGCCATCCGCATGACAGCCGGTCCATAATTGGCCGCTTTCTCAGCCATTTTGCGATCGGAGGCATCGAGCAGACGTTGCAGGATTTCCTCGTCCGCGATGCCCTCTTCCTTGCCCCATTCCGCCACTGGTAAATCCAAGGACATCAGGCGCAGGCACTCCTCGTGAAGTGCCGCGAGGTCCCACTGCTCTGACATAGCGTCCGAAGGAATGCATCTGGCGACCACATCCTCAATCACCTCGTGGCGCATGTCGGCGATGGTTTCGGCGACTTCCTCGGCCCGCATCAGGTCCTTGCGTTGCTCGTAGATGACCTTCCGCTGATCGTTCATCACGTCGTCGAAGCGGAGCAATTGCTTGCGGATGTCGAAGTTGCGCGCTTCAACTTTCTGTTGGGCTTTTTCAAGTGCCTTGTTGATCCAGGAATGGACGATAGCTTCGCCTTGCTCCAGCCCGAGTTTTTGCAGCATGCTGTCCATCCGCTCGGAGCCAAAGATGCGCATTAAATCGTCTTCAAGGCTGAGGAAGAACTTCGACGCACCGGCGTCGCCCTGTCGTCCTGCACGGCCGCGCAACTGATTGTCGATGCGCCGGGATTCGTGACGTTCCGTGCCCAGGACATAAAGTCCGCCCGCGTCTTTCACAATTTTTTGTTTCGTGGCAATATCGGCGGTGATCTCCACCGTCCTGCGTCCGCGTTCCGCTTCGTCCTCAATCCCGTCAAGTTCCCGCCACTGGCGCATCTCGAGATTGCCGCCGAGCTGAATATCGGTCCCGCGCCCCGCCATATTCGTCGCGATGGTGATCGCGCCGGGGGTACCCGCGTCGGCGACGATGAAGGCCTCATTCTCGTGGTGACGGGCGTTCAGCACTTCATGCGTCATCTTACGCTTCTTCAAAAGCTCTGAGAGCTCCTCCGATTTCTCGATGCTGACGGTGCCGACCAGGACCGGTTGATTGCGCTCGTGGCATTCGGCGATCTGGTCGACGATCGCATCGTACTTCTCACCGGTGGTGCGATAAATCTCGTCGTCCTGATCCTTGCGGACCATCGGCTGGTTGGTCGGAATTTCGAGTACTTCGAGGCTGTAAATCTCGCCGAACTCCGCCGCTTCCGTCATTGCAGTGCCCGTCATGCCCGCCAGTTTCGGATAGAGCCGGAAATAGTTCTGGAACGTGATCGACGCCAGGGTTTGATTTTCTGTCTGAACTTCGACCCCTTCTTTAGCTTCCAGGGCTTGGTGCAGCCCGTCGGAATAGCGTCGGCCCTCCATCATGCGGCCGGTAAACTCGTCGATAATGATGACTTTATTGTCTTTGACGATGTAATCGGTATCGCGGCTGAATAATTTGTGAGCGCGCAATGCCTGGTTCACGTGATGAACCAGCGAGATGTTCTGCACGTCGTAGAGGTTGCCCTGCTCCAAAATGCCGGTTTCTTCGAGCAAATCCTCGATATGCTGCGAGCCCAGCTCGGTCATGGTGACGGTGCGTTGTTTCTCGTCTTTTTCGAAGTCTTCGTCTTTCAGATCGGGGATCAGCTTGTCGACACGGAGATACATCTCCGTAGTCTCTTCGGTCGGCCCAGAGATGATCAACGGTGTGCGCGCTTCGTCGATCAAAATGGAGTCGACCTCATCGACAATGGCGAAATTGAACTCTTGCTGGACCATCTCGTCCAAGGAGAATTTCATATTGTCGCGCAGATAATCGAAACCGAACTCGTTGTTGGTGCCGTAGGTCACGTCGCAGGCGTATTGCTGGCGGCGTTCGTCGTCATCCAATCCATGCACGATGCAGCCGACCGTAAGGCCGAGGAACTCGTAGACTTGGCCCATCCAGCGGGCATCGCGTTGCGCCAGGAAGTCGTTCACTGTGACGGAGTGCACGCCCTTGCCTTCAATGGCGTTGAGGTAGACCGGCAAGGTGGCGACCAAGGTCTTGCCTTCACCCGTCCGCATTTCCGAAATCTTGCCTTGATGCAACACCATGCCGCCGAGAAGCTGCACGTCGAAATGCCGCTGACCCAATGTGCGGATTGCCGCTTCGCGCACGGTTGCGAAGGCCTCGATCAAAATATCGTCAAGCGTCTCGCCGGCTTCGAGACGGGTCCGGAACTTCGCCGTTTGCGCCTTCAGGTCTTCGTCGGAGAGCTTTTGGATGTCCGCTTCCACCGCATTGATCGCATCGACCTTGCCTTGTAGACGCGTCAGCATCCGGTCGTTTGACGATCCGAACACCCGTTTCAAAACTCCGCCGATCATCGCGACCTCGAATACAGGAAAACTACAATTGTGAAACGCATCGGCGTGGCGATGCGCTGGTGACATATGATGCTCTAAAACCCGCCTGTCAACGAATAGCGCGTGTTTCCAGCGCAAGCGCGCATATGCCTATCCTTCGGATAAATAGGTGTAAAGACCAACTTGGGTCCGGCATGACGTCCAACACTTGTTCCGCGCCGATACATATGCATTATGCCAATTGAGATGCAGACTGGCTAAAAGACAGGAAAACAAGGCATCTTTTCGATTTGATTGAGGGATAATCGATGTTTCTTCGCGTCATTGCTACCGTGCTGACCGTTACAACGGCAATCCTCCTTGCGCCCGCCTCCGCCGATGCCCAATCGGTGCGCGACCGTTTGGCCAAGGACGTTGTTATCGCGACAGTCGATGGAGAACAAATACTCTCCAGCCAGATCCTTCAGGCTTTCCAACAACTGCCCCGTCAACATCGCCAGCGCGGATTGCGGGCTGTCTACGGTCAGCTCCTTGAGGAATTGATCAATGGGAGGTTGCTGACGATCCATGGTCGTTTGAACAACCTCGCGGGCGATTCCGAAGTGAAGACGGCGGTCAAAGTCGCCGAAGACTCGATCATCGGGCGGGTCTATTTGAATCGCTTGGTCAAGCAAAGCATTACGGAAGAAAAGCTTAAAGCCCGATACGACGAGCTTGCGATGAAAACACCCTCGCGGCCGGAAGTGCGGGCACGCCATATCCTCGTTTCGACCGAAGACGAAGCGAAAGAAGTCGTAAAGATGATCAAGGGCGGGCAGCCGTTCGAGGAAGTCGCGAAAGTTCATTCAAAGGATTCCGCTGGTCCGCAAGGTGGCGACCTCGGCTATTTTCGCCAGAGTGATATGGTGAAACCCTTTGCCGATAGAGCCTTCGCGATGAAACCGGGCGAAATGACCGAAACACCAGTAAAGACGGAATTCGGCTGGCATATTATCAAGGTCGAGGATCGGCGGAATAGTACCATCCCACCTTTCGCTCAAGTGCGTCCGAAAATTACCCGAGATCTCGGGCGTCTTCTCACCGTTGAAATTCTGACTTCCGCGCGCGGCGCTGCCAAGATCGAGCGTTTCACGCTTGAAGGCGAGCCTCTAGCGCCGCCAAGTGTCGCTAAACCTGCTAAGAAGTAGACAGATCATGTTCAAGAAATCGCCACTCGCGCCCAGTTGTTTTCCTGTTTTGGCGCCGGTGCCGGGTGTCCGCGTCGCGGGCGTCTCCGCCGGTTTGAAGGAGAGTGGGCGCCATGATTTATTTTTCGCCGAACTCGCGAAGGGCTCCACCGTCGCTGGTGTTTTCACGCAATCGAAATGCTCCTCGGCGCCGGTGGATTGGTGCCGCTCGATCTTGAAGACTGGGCGCATTCGGGGTCTGGTGGTCAATTCGGGCAACGCCAATGCGTTTACCGGCAAGGCGGGCGACCGCACTGTCGAGTATACTGTTGCGGAGACGGCGAAACGTCTCGGTTGCCGCCGGAACGAGGTATACATCGCCTCGACTGGTGTGATAGGCGTTCCCGCCGAACAGGACTATATCGCGAGCAAGTTGCCCTTGGTCACCCGCAAGCTCGGCAAGGCGAAATGGGCCGATGCCGCGGCGGCGATCATGACCACCGACACGTTCCCAAAAGCATCCATGCGCAAGATGAAGATTGGCAAATCCGAGGTAACCCTTGTCGGCATCGCCAAGGGATCCGGCATGATCGCGCCGGATATGGCGACTATGCTGTCCTTTGTCTTTACCGATGCGAAGATACCCGCTCCCATATTGCAGCGCCTGCTGCGTGATGCGGCCGACCGCTCCTTCAACAGCATCACCGTCGACAGCGACACTTCGACCAGCGACACGATGTTGCTGGCGGCGACGGGTCAGGCCAAACATCCGCGCGTCAGCGGTGTTGGCGATGCTCATCTTAAGGATTTCCGCGAAGCACTGCGCGAAGTCGCGATCGATCTCGCGACCCAAGTGGTGCGCGACGGCGAGGGGGCGCAAAAGTTCGTTACCATCGATGTCAGCGGCGCCGAATCTGCCGCAGCGGCGCGACGCATTGGGCTCGCCATCGCAAATTCGCCCTTGGTGAAGACTGCGATTGCGGGTGGCGACCCGAATTGGGGCCGTGTCGTCATGGCCGTTGGTAAGGCCGGTGAAAAAGCCGACCGAGATAAAATGTCCATCGGTATGGGTGGTCTGCCGATAACCGTCGAAGGGCAATTGGTCGACGGCTACGACGAATCCGTGACCGGTGCACATATGTCGAGCCGAGAGGTCGAGATTGCCGTGGATGTCGGCGTCGGCCGCGGCAAAGCGCGGGTTTGGACTTGCGACCTCACCCACGGCTATATCGAAATCAACGCAGATTATAGGACCTGAGGTCTATCATGCCTGAGAAAGACGCGTTTCCACCGCTACCGAAAATTCCGAGCGTTGCGGGCGTCCGCATCTCGGGTGTCGCGGCCGGCCTGAAGGATAACGGCCAACAAGATTTGTTCGTCGCTGAATTGGTGCCTGGCTCGACCATCGCCGGCACGTTGACGCGCTCGCGGTGCCCCGGGATGCCGGTCGAATGGAGCAAGCGCCAATTGCCAGGTGGTAAGGTCCGCGCGATTGTGGCCAGCTCGGGAAACTCGAACGTCTTTACGGGCGGACAAGGGCGCAAGCTGGTGGAGAACACGGCCGCCGCTGCTGCAAAGTTGATCGGCTGCCGCACGTCGCAGGTCTTCCTCGCGTCGACAGGTGTCATTGGCGAGAAGAAAGAAACCCGTTTCGTCGCCGATAAAGTGCCGATGGGCGTGAAAGCGTTGAAGAAAACCGCGTGGCATGACGCTGCGCGCAGCATCATGACTACCGATCGGTTTCCGAAAGCAGCCGTGCGCAAAGTGAAGATCGGCAATGTCTATGTGACCTTGGCGGGTATCGCTAAGGGCTCGACCATGATCGCGCCGGATATGGGCACCATGCTCTCGTTCTTGTTCACAGATGCAAAGATACCGGTGAAAGTGTTGCAGAGTTGTCTGACGCGCGCAGTCGACCGTTCATTCAATTGCATCTCCGTCGACGGTGACACCTCAACCAGCGATACGGTGTTGCTCTCCGCGACGGGACAAGTGAAACGCCATCCGAAGATCGAACGCGCCAGCGATCCAGCCTTAAAGGAATTTCGTGCGGCGCTGGAGGACATGACCATCGAGTTGGCCCGAATGATTGTGCGCGACGGGGCTGCGACGGGGAATTTGCTGACCTGTGATGTGGTCGGCGCGGAATCACAACGGGCGGCGCGAAATATCGGCCGGGCCATCGTCGATTCCACATTGGTGCGCAAGGGCATTGCCGGGGCGGAGCCTCGCGCGGGCCGCATTGTCATGGCGGTCGGCAAAGCCGGGGAGAAAGCTGAACGCGACTTACTTGGCATTTCCATCGGCGATGTCGTCGTGGCGAAAGCCGGAGAATCGATGCCTGATATTGATGAGGGCGGCGTGGTCTCTCATCTCAAATCTGGCCAGGTACATTTAACCATCGATATCGGGATCGGACGCGGCAAAGCCCGGGTCTGGTCCGCGCTGTAAGATGCCGGCGCCACCGGAAACCGGCTGCTGGGCGGCTGGAGCCGGGTGGACAGGCCTACCCTTCACCAGTGCGCAGTTGCGGTTTCACTCTCTGGATGATCGCAACCTGGAATCCTTGATCGAATTCGCTGGCGACGAAGAGGTCGCCCGCTGGACGGCGGCAATTCCTCATCCTTTCAGCGAAGCAGATGGCCGCGCCTATATCGAGGCCTCGCGTAGAGAGAACAGGTTGGTCTTCGCGGTGGAAGAAATCGCGAGTGGTGATTTCATCGGATGCATCTGGATCGACGCGGAATCGGGGGTCGGCGATATCGGCTATTGGGTTGCCCGGCCCCATTGGGGCAAGGGCTATGGCGGAGAAGCGGCGAAAAGGATCACGCGACTGGTCTTCGAGGCGTTGGAATTGACGGCACTCGAAGCGGAAGTGATGCAGGGTAATCCGGCCTCGGAGAAGGTCCTATTGGCGGCGGGATTTGAGAAGAGTGGCGAGGCGTTGGGGACGCGCGGACGTTGCGATGGTGTCGCGACATTTCGATATCGATTGGCACAAACGGATTGGGCGGCGAATGCCGCGCGTAAACCGACCTTGCTCGTCGTCGCCGTGGCGATGGTGGATGCGGACGGCCGCGTGCTGATGGCAAAACGGCCAGCGGGCAAGAAGCTGGCCGGGCTGTGGGAATTTCCCGGCGGCAAGGTATCCCCCGGAGAGACGCCGGAAGCGGCGCTGATCCGCGAATTAGAGGAGGAGCTGGGCGTTGATACCCGTGAGTCTTGCTTGGCGCCGTTTACGTTTGCGAGCCACGAATACGAGGATTTCCATCTGCTGATGCCGCTCTATGTGTGCCGGGTTTGGCATGGTACGCCGGAGCCGAAGGAAGGGCAGAAACTGTCCTGGGTGCGGCCAGTGCGGATGCGCGACTATCCGATGCCGCCCGCGGATGAGCCATTGGTGGCAATGCTTTGCGACCTGCTGTGAGGTCGCCACTCTTTAATCCATGAAGGGCATGCCGCTATACATCGGATCGTTGGCAATCCGTGCCAGTAGGCGTTCATAACAGATCGATATCGCGGCGATACCCGCCGCCAAGACGGCATAGGCGAGTGTGTTTTCGATCAGTGCTACGATCAAATGCATTGTGATGATACTGGTTGGCAAACTGCCAAAGACGAAATTGAGAATCACCGCGAAAACCCAGAGGCCGATTTCCGCTCCGCAGGCGACGATGAAAATCCGTAAACTATTCCCCCGGCCCAGTCGCCAAGATTCGAGTAACGAGAACGGCGCATCGACCGCCGTCGCCGGCAGCCAAAGCGACAGTCGGAGGTAGACGATCATCGTCATAATGCCCGCAGCCACGCCGATGACCGATGACAAAGTGTTTACGTCCACCGGTGGAGAGACTTCCGTCGCGGTCGCGGTGGCGGCAGCGGCGAAATTCAACACCACGCCGAATATCGTCAACATGACAATCGGCACCGCGACCACTGCCCCCGCGATCATGGCGATCAGGAGGAAGTGCCACAAAAATTTCAATTTTCTCGGGTCCCAACGCAGTGCCGACCAAACTGCGCTCGACTCCCCGTGCATCAAATATCGCCGGTGCCAGGCGACGGCGAACATGATGTAGAGAACGAGGCTGGGAAGATACAGAATTACGACGTCCGAAAATGTCGCTGGCGCGCCCCCCACTACCGGAGCTGCGGGATCGTTGACGCCGAGAAGGTCGGTCATCACGACTTGATAGATCGTCAAGCCGACGACTGGGATCGCGGCCATAAGCAAAAGGTCACGGCGGGCGGTCCATAGAAACTTGAAGACATCAAGCAGCGTGTCACGGACCGGCAGGCGGAATTCTTCTGGATCGGTTGTATTGTACATCCCGCACTATCTATCCGAACGGGCCGCGAAGTCCAACCATGGATCGATGAGCGACTATTTCCGTAACGTCGCGATATAAGCCAAGAGATTGTCGATTTGGAGCTGGGTTAGTGCGATTTGCGGCATTTCGCCGTGCGGGCGGATCAGGAAATTGCGCAATGTTTCGGGCGTGCGTTGCGGGTCATTCGCGATGTGACGCCATCCCGGCACTTTGTCGCTGGTGGTCGCGCACGCGATGTCGTGACATTCCGCGCACCACTTCCGCGCCGTCGTCGCCCCTTTGGTCGCATCGCCGCTGAATGCCGGGGATGCCATCAGGAATGCGAGTAAGATCAAAGCTGTCGTTTTCATGCGTTGACCGTCCCATGAGAGACGGCGAGTTTCTTTGATGTGGATCAGTATTTATCCGTGAGATCGGGCGCGGCCGCGGCGCCGGTCGTCTATTCTGATGTATCGAGAGCCTCGGCGAGGCTCAGGGTCGCGGTGCCGGGCCGCAGCGCTTTTTGTTGGCTTTCGTGTGGTGCCCAGCCGTGCAGGTAGACGATCTGAAACGTTGCGCGAATTCGACCGTCGGCTTCTGCGTAGCGTTCCGCGTAAAGCTCGGCTGCCCGCAGGAATATGCCGCGCCGGGTGGGACCGGTTAGTCTTTCCCGCACGACGTTGCTCTCCCCCATGCCGCGCAGATCCGCCATGAGGCGGAAGATATTGTCATAAGTCACGGTGATGTTGTCTGCGTCCGCAACGGGCAACGAAAAACCGGCGCGCTGCAGCAATCCGCCTGCATCCCGCAATTCCGCAAACGGTGAGACGCGTGGGCTGGCGCCACTGGTCAGTTCCAACTCGGCGCTCATCAGCACGTCGCGCAATTCGTGCAGCGTATCACCCCCGAAGATCGCACCGAGAAATAGCCCGTCCGATTTCAGAGATCGTGCGATCTGCACCAGGCCGCCCGGCAGATCATTGACCCAATGAAGGTCAAGATTGCTGAAGATCAGATCGAATTTTTGATCGGCGAAGGGCAGGAATGCTGCATCGCCGACGACGGACGGTCCACCTACCTCGCCGATCATGCGCTCCGACAGATCGCAGGAGATAACGTGCTCGACACCACCGGGGCCGCCCGCGACAGGTCCGAATCCGCCAGAACGCGCCCCAAGGTCGAGCGCGAGCGGAAACGGCCGCGCGATATCCAGCAGCCGGTCAGACAAGCGCTCGCCGACTTCTCGGATGAGGAAATCGTGCGTGGCGAAATGCGCTGCCGCGCGGTCGCGGCGGCGGCGCAATAAATCACGGTCGAAAATATCCGGTGTCTCCTGCATGCGCACAATATGACGCGCGGTTCCGAGTGCCGCAAATACCGTCCGCTGTCCCTCGAAAACCTGCCTGAAGTTTCCATGTTCATGTTAACCGCACACAAAGGTGGAGATGAGGCGGTATCAGGAATGGGAAATAAGCTTCATCGGCCAAGCCAAACGGGACCTCACTTCGACCTTTCCGCCCTTCGCGCCGTAAGCCGGCATACCCGCGTTGCGGCCTTTGCCCAGGCGACTATCAATTTGATTTTCCTGCGGCGTTGTTTCGTGTGCGGTGAGCTGATCGACGCTGCCGGTGCTCTACGTGCAGATTGTTGGGGCGAGCTCTCGTTCATGGGGCCGCCATGCTGTGTCTGTTGCGGCTATCCGTTCGAATTCGCGGTACGTGACGGCGCGCTTTGCGCTGCCGGCATGAAGCGCCCGCCGCCCTATACCTCCGCCCGCTCGGCGTTGCTGTATGACGACGCCAGTCGACCCTTGGTGCTAGCTTTCAAACATGCAGATCGGACACGCTACGCCAACGCCTTTGGTCACTGGTTGGCGCGGGTCGGGGCCGAATCTTTGCCGCAGGCGGACATGCTGGTGCCTGTCCCTTTACATCCTTGGCGGCTGTTGCACCGCCGATACAATCAATCGCTGTTGCTGGTGCAGGGTCTGTCGCGCCTCACCGGGTGTCCAGTTACACCCGACATGTTAATACGTCGTCGAAATACGGCCTCGCAAGGGCACTTGTCGCGCCGCGCCCGGGAGCGAAATGTCCGCAGCGCCTTCAAGGTTCGCGTGGACCGGAAGCCGATCTTGCGAGGAAAGGCGGTAATCTTAATCGATGATGTCCTGACGACCGGCGCCACGGTCGAAGCCTGCACTCGCGCATTGCAGGCAGGTGCTACCGCGGAAGTTCATGTGCTGACTCTGGCGTGGGTGAAGCGGTCACGTCTTTGTGTCGGGTGTGGCAAAATCGCGACCGACGATATATCTAGAAGGCAACGGGGACTCTCATAGGACGAAAAGACATGGCCAAAGTCGAAATTTACACCAGCCCGCTTTGTGGGTTTTGCCACACCGCGAAACGCCTGTTGGACCACAAGGGAATTGAATTCGAGGAATTCGACGTGATGTTCAAACCGTCACTGAAGAAGGAAATGATGGCGCGCGCCGAGGGACGGCAAACGGTGCCGCAAATCTTTATCGATGATACCGGGATCGGCGGCTGTGACGAATTGCATGCGCTCGAGGCATCTGGAAAATTGGATGCGATGCTGAGCATCGGGCAATGAGCGATAAGCTGACGGTCGGATGCGTCCAGCTGACTTCGACCACGGATATCGCTGAGAACATTAAAATTTCCAGCGACCTGATCCGCGAGGCGCATGGCCAAGGCGCGCAATTGATCGGCCTGCCCGAGGTTGTCAATTTGGTGCAGCGAAGCCGCAAGAAATCTGCTGAGGTCGTGCGGACAGAAGACGAGGAAACCTCGCTAAAGGCTTATTGCGCGTTGGCAGCGGAATTGGGTATCTGGCTGCACACGGGCTCCCTGGTGATCAAATTGCTGGACGATGAGCGCAACGTGAACCGCTCCTTCTTGATTGACGATAAGGGCACGATCGCCGCGACCTACGATAAGATTCATATGTTCGACGTTGACCTTGAGAACGGCGTCAGTTTCCGGGAATCGAAAGGCTTCCGGCCGGGTGACCGGGCCGTGGTCGCCGAGACGCCGTGGTGCGGTATCGGCATGACAGTCTGTTATGACGTGCGTTTTGCCTATCTGTATCGAGCCTTGGCGAAAGCGGGGGCGAGCATTCTGATGGTCCCGGCGGCCTTCACCCGCCA
>CAXAGK010000081.1:0-11340 GCA_963968305.1 uncultured Rickettsiales bacterium
CACACCGCCTTCGTCGGCGAAGGAATACTTGGCAGACTTTATCGAAAAATCCGGTGGTGCCCCGATCGGAACCGTCTGCGGGCGCTATTTCGCCTTGGACCGCGACAAACGCTGGGACCGGGTCGAACGGGCCGTGCGGCTAATGGTGGACGCCGAGGGTACGCACGCCGACGATGCCCTACAAGCGGTCGAGGCCGCGTATAAGGCGGACACTAGTGACGAATTCGTCGAGCCGACCGTGATTGGTGACTATACAGGCATGAAGGACGGCGACGGGTTGCTGATGGCAAACTTCAGGGCCGACCGGGCGCGGGAGATTTTGACCGCGCTGCTAGACCCTTCTTTCGACGGTTTCGCGCACGCGCGACAGGTCTCCTTTTCAGCGACCTTAGGACTGATCGAATACTCCGACGCCCTAAACCCACTGATCAAGGCGCTCTTTCCCTCAGTTGAGCTGGAAAAGGTATTCGGCCAGTTGCTGGCGAATGCAGGGCGCAAACAATTGCGCATCGCAGAGACCGAGAAATACGCCCATGTGACGTTTTTCTTCAATGGCGGGCAAGAGCAGGTATTCGACGGCGAAGAACGAATATTGGTGCCCTCGCCGGATGTCGCGACCTACGACCTTCAGCCGGAGATGTCCGCCGCCGAGGTGACCAATAAACTCGTCGATGCCATCGCTTCGGATGACTTCGATTTCATCCTGGTCAATTACGCCAATACCGACATGGTCGGCCATACCGGCGATTTCGCGGCGGCGTTAAAGGCCGTCGAGACCGTCGATCATTGTCTCGGCCGCCTGCGAGATGCAGTGGTCGCCGCGGGCGGAGCCTTATTGGTGACCGCCGACCACGGCAATGCGGAAATGATGGCGGACCCGAACTCGGGCGGTGCTCATACTGCGCATACGCGCAATCTGGTGCCCGCCGTACTGATCGACACCAGCGGACAGACGACGACGCTGAATGACGGATGCCTGGCGGACGTGGCGCCGACGCTAATGGACCTCATGCAGCTGGCGCAACCGGCAGAGATGGGCGGAAGGTCGTTGTTGATGGAATCGGGTCGGCGACGTGCGACCGGATAAATACCGTACACCTTTCATTGCGGCGTTCGCCGCGGCGCTCACGTTCGCTCCCATCGCATCCGCTTCGGCGCAGGATAAGCGCGATCTCGAGAAAATCGAACGGCAAATCGAAGCCAGCCAAAAACAGCGCGATGCACTCGATCAGGAACGCCGAAGTCTCGAGAAAGGCGTCTCGACATTGCGGCGGAATCTCATTCGAGCGGCACGAACGGCGCAGGAACAAGAATCCGTTCTCTCCCGGCTGGAAGCAAAATTGCCGGAGCTGAAAAAATCTGCCGCCGAACGCCACCGCGCACTCAACGATAGACGCCAGCAAATGACCGGCACACTGGCCGCGCTGGAACGATTGTCGCGGAACCCGCCGCAGGCGCTCCTCCTGTCGAATGCCGAACCTTTGAAGATCGTGCGCAGCGTTCTCCTGCTGCGGGCGGCCCTGCCACATTTGCGCGCACGGGCCGTGGCCCTTCGGCAAGACCTGAGCGAAATCACCACGGTTCGAACCGAACTCGAAAACCGGCAACGAAAAATCAAATCCGCAACCGCCACGTTGGAGACGAAACGAAACCGTCTCAACGCTCTGATGGTGCATAAAGCCGTCGAACGCCGACGCATGATCAAGGCGACTCAACAAGTCGACAATCGCTTAGCGAGTTTAAGCGAGCGAGCCGAAAGCCTGCGCGAGTTGTTCGCCCACCTGCAGAAAGTGGCGAGACCCAAACCCAAACCCGAACTACGGCGCCCACAAACTGCTTCCCTTCCGGATGCTCCGATAGCAAAACCCAACTTCGGCGCGATGACGCAGCCGGCGCGCGGCAAGCTGGTGGAACGCTTCGGCCAGGACACCAAAACTGGCAGTTCGGCCAAGGGTGCCACCTTCGAAACGCGCCTGCGGGCGCAAGTCGTGGCACCGTTTGACGGAAAGGTCGTTTTTGCCGGACCCTTTAAAGGATACGGGCAAATCTTGATCATACAGCATGGCGACGCCTATCATACATTACTCGCCGGCATGCGGCGAGTTGACGCCACATTGGGACAGCTATTATTGGCTGGTGAACCGATCGGCGTTATGGGATCTCAGGAAGCCGGTACCCGCTTGTACGTCGAAGTGCGCCGCAAGGGTCAACCCGTCAACCCGCTTCCATGGTTTACGGCGGCAAGAGACAAGGTGCGTGGATAATGCGTGACTACTTAAAGACCCCATTGGCGATCCTTTGTGCGTTCGCCGTCTTAACGCTGTCCGGTACCGCCGGTGCAAAGGAGAATGATCGGTCCGAGACCTATCGTCTCCTGGAACTCTTCGGCGATGTCTTCGAACGAGTCCGATCGGACTATGTCGAGGAAGTCTCGGACGAGGAATTGATTGAAGCGGCGGTGCGCGGCATGCTCACCAACCTCGACCCGCATTCGGCTTTTCTGAACAAGAAGAACTTCCGTGACATGCAGGTCCAGACGAAGGGCGAATTCGGCGGCCTCGGTATCGAAGTCACGATGGAAGGCGGTTATGTCAAAGTCGTCTCACCGATTGACGAAACTCCAGCTGATCGTGCCGGTATCAAGGCTGGCGACTTGATCACCCATCTGGATGGGGACCACGTCCAAGGACTGACGCTCGCCCAAGCGGTCGAACGCATGCGCGGGCCGATCAGCAGCGACATCAAGCTAACGATCCGGCGCGCCGCCAAGAGCTTCGACGTTACGATTACCCGCGATAAGATTCGCATCCGCTCCGTGCGCAGCCGCACAGAAGGCAATGTCGGCTATGTGCGGATCACCAGTTTTAGCCAACAGACGGAGAGCGGCCTCAATAAGGCAGTCGCAAAGATCAAGGCCGAGGTCGGCGATAAGCTGGCCGGATTCGTCCTTGATCTGCGCAACAATCCGGGGGGCCTGCTAGATCAGGCAGTCATGGTCTCCGACGCATTCCTCGAAGAGGGTGAAATTGTCTCGACGCGGGGCCGCGTGCAAGAGAACGCGCAACGCTTTCACGCGACACCCGGAGATGTCACGAACGGGTTACCGATCGTCGTGTTGATTAATAGCGGCTCAGCATCAGCATCGGAAATTGTCGCCGGTGCACTGCAGGATCATCGCCGCGCAGTCATCCTGGGTAAGCGGTCTTTTGGCAAGGGATCCGTGCAGACGATCATTCCACTTGGCCGTAACGGTGCCATCAAGCTAACGACGCAGCGCTACTACACCCCTTCTGGCACCTCCATCCAAGCGCGTGGCATCGACCCAGACATCGAAGTCGCTCAAGCGAAGATCGAGCCCTTGGAGGGCGCGGCGCGGCGCGGACGCCATGAGGCGGATTTGCGCGGTGCCTTGGACAACAACCAATCGAAAAAGTCCGATCCAAAGACCAAAGACGGCGAGGAGAAAGGCGCAGACAAGAAAACCGAGGCCGACAGCGTAAAGAAAAAGCCGAAGCCGGCCGATTATCAATTGGCGCGCGCGCTCGATCTATTGCGCGGACTAGCGCTTTACCGCAACCGTATGGTGAACTAGGGACGGCGACTCCTGAAGCTTCCATTTTTAAATAAGAGTAACGAACGCCCCGTCCTCGATGATTTCGACGACGACGACGAAGAAGACGTGTATACGGCGCCTCGCGAGTCCAATCCTCGATTGCCATGGATTTTGCTCATGGCCGGTTGGGGTAGCGCGGTGGCGATTATGGGCGGATTAGTCGCTTATCTATGGCTCGCATCCGACAGCATTATGGACGAGTTGAAGGATCAACGCCCGCAAATCACCATCAAGATCAAACCGAAGAAACGCGTCGTCAAACCTGCATCCCGAGAAGTGGCATCGGCAGCGCCTGCGGAATCCGAACCGAAGAGTGAAGACGCCCCGGACACGAGCAATGAAGACTTAAAAGCAAGCCTACCGAAAGTCCTTGGCAAATCAAAACTTGGGGAACCTGAAGAAGAGGCGAAAGCGAAGGGCCCGGCACCAAGTGATTCCGGTACGCCTGACGTCGGCCAACCCTTGCATCCGCATCCCGACCTGGCATTGGTCGAAGAAACCGACCAAGGACCATTACCGAAAATCGATGAGAAAGGCCGCCAACCTTGGCGCGTCTATGGCCGTCCCTTCAATAAGGCCGACGAGCGGTCGCGAATCGCGTTGGTTGTCACGCATCTCGGACTTTCCCCGCAAGAGACGCAACAAGCCATTACAGAACTTCCGGCATCGGTCACGCTCGGCTTCGCGCCTTACGCCCGCAGTCTCGATGATTGGGTGCAACAAGCGCGCGATAACGGCCATGAAGTGCTAATTGGCCTGCCCATGGAGCCCAGCGACTATCCCCGTAACGACCCGGGACCGAACGGCCTGATGCTCGCCAATACCGCAGAAGAAAATATCGAGCGACTGAATTGGACTCTCAGCCGAGCTACCGGCTATGTCGGCATCTTCAATTTTATGGGATCGCGCTTCTCGGTCGAGAAAAACGCGCTGAAACCAATCCTCCGGCAGCTGAAGAACCGCGGCCTATTTATGCTGGATACCCGGGCTTCAGAGTTCTCGGTCATGGCGCCCACGGCGCAAGAAGTTGGGTTGGCCTACACGGTTGTCGATGTCGCGCCGGATGCCGAACCGAATCGCGGATACATCGATCGTCAATTGACCAAACTGACCGAACTGGCGATCAAGAATAAACGGGCGGTCGCGATCGTCCGACCGTTCCCGATCACAATGTTGCGCTTAAAACGATGGATCAGCCGGCTCGATGCCAAGAAAGTGGTGCTTGCACCGCTGTCTTCGGTAATTAGGGTTGCCAAGACCGACAAACCGAAATCCGGATGACATGACAGAAGACGACCGACCATTTCGCCCCTGCGTGGGTATCCTGTTGCTCAATACGCAGGGACAAGTCTTCGTTGGCGCTCGCAACGACATTTCCGGCGATCATTGGCAAATGCCGCAAGGGGGAATCGACGAGGGAGAAGAACCCCGCGAGGCCGCTTTTCGCGAAATGGAAGAAGAAATCGGCACGAGAAATGCCGAGATCGTCGCCGAACACCCTGACTGGGTGCATTACCGCCTCCCACCTGAATTAGCGCAAACCGCTTGGAAAGGCCGGTATCAAGGGCAAATGCAACGTTGGTTCGCCTTCCGCTTTCTCGGCAGTGACGACGAAATCAATATTGCGACCGAACACCCAGAGTTTCGTGATTGGAAATGGGCAGATATACAAAACATTGCGGCGCAGACCATTGAATTTAAACGCTCCGCCTATGAAGAAATACGCGATGCGTTCCATGAGGTCGCCCAGGAAATAAAGCGCGAAGCCCTTTGACTCTCTGACCCGTTTCCCGCTAACTTTATGATGTGAACGACCCTGTCAGGGCCTGGAGGAGGTTTTACCAGGGGAAATAAGTATGGAGACGGTTGACCCCGAAATTGGGCTCGACCGTGGATGAGGTGGCTGAGTTGATTGCAGAAGGCATATCGACTCCGGTCGTGACGGCGGGAAGTGCCGTCCTATCGGCGACACGCTCGAGCGTGCGGGACAGCCTGTCCACGCGCGCAGTCGAGCCATCGTCGTCGGCTACCGAAATAGGCCTTTCTGAGTCGAAGAATTTTAATTCTCTCGAAGCACTAACAGCTCCGCTCAGCGTCGAGAGCGTGACCAGCACGCAAGGCTTAGCGACGGTCGATCCGAACGAACAATCACCCCTTGAAGTGGAAGACCCGATCGGCCCCGATACAGCGCTAAACGCTCCACTTAATCCAGGCGACGTCACCGGCAGCCAAGAGGCCGCGAAAAAGATTAGTGAGGTGACGGAAGAAGAGGAACCGAAAGGCTCCATCGAGAAAGCCAAAGCCGAAGGATCGAAACTGGTTGGTAAAAAGGACGAAAAAGGACCTGACGGACTGACGGAGGAAGAACGGCAAAAGGTCGAGGAACTGAAACGTCGCGATGCGGAGGTGCGCGCGCACGAACAGGCCCACTCTTCTGCAGGGGGACCCTACGCGGGCGCGCCGCGCCTCCAATTCACTAGAGGACCAGACGGGAAGTTTTATGCAGTTGCTGGCGAGGTCTCGATCGACACCTCCGTAATTCCCGGCAATCCGCAAGCGACTCTCCGCAAGATGCGGCAAGTAAAACGAGCGGCATTGGCGCCACATGAACCGTCATCGCAGGATCGCCGTGTTGCAGCGGAAGCGGATCGCAAGATATTGCAGGCACGTCAAGAAATTCGCGAGCAAGAGAACGAAGAAGTTAAAAAATCGCAGACAAAACAGAAACAGAGGGAAGCCGAAGCCCAAGGTTTTGAGCGCTCTATCACCCCCGAGCAAGCGCCGGTCTTCGATCCTGAATCTAGGTTCCGTTCAAACATTGGTGGCACTGGACCGGCGCGGAGCACTGGCCTCGCGGGTGCAGGCGGCTTAGATGTCGATGCCTCGGACGCGATCGACGCCAGGGTCTTATTCAGCCTGGTGGCGTAAAGGCATCGAACCTACCCGGGTATTAACTCTTGTTGGGTCTGTATCCGCAGTCTTCGAAACTTGATTCAGCATGCGGTCTAACGTTACAAGTACTCTCGTCATTTGTGGAACAATTGACGAGAGTACGAAAGAGGTTTAAGCCAGATTCACGCTGGCACAAAACGCACGCTGGTTTAGTGTGCAGCATGGAATGGACGAGGGTCGGATGAGTACAAACGAAAGACCGCTGTCACCGCATCTGCAGATCTACCGGTGGCAATGGACGATGGCGGGATCAATTCTGCATCGAGCGACTGGTGTCGGCCTTGCGGTCGGAACGCTCCTGTTGGTGGGATGGCTCTTGGCGATGGCCGAGGGACCGGATCGATACGCCGCATATCAAGGCTTCATCGGTCATTGGTTCGGCCGGCTCCTCTTGTTCGGATGGACTTGGGCGCTGTTCTATCACCTCTGCAATGGCATCCGGCACTTGATTTGGGACACCGGCAGCGGGTTCGAACTCAACGTAGCGGCAGTGTCCGGATACGTCGTCGGTGCAGCCTCCATCGCCTTGTCGGTGATTGCCTGGTTCGCGGCATACAGCACGCTAGGAGCGATGTGATGAGCTTCCAATCTCCGCTCGGCCGCGTCCGCGGTCTTGGCTCCGCCAAGAACGGTACCCATCACTGGTGGATGCAGCGGGTCACCGCCGTCGCCTTAATACCACTCTGCCTGTGGTTCGCGATTGCAATGATCAAGATGACCGGCGCCAATCACGGCGACGCCATCGCCTGGGTACAGGCACCGTTCAATGCAATCATGCTGCTTCTGTTGATTGGCGCCACGTTCTATCACATGCAGCTTGGCCTGCAGGTGGTGATCGAAGATTACGTGCAAAGCGAAGGTACTAAAGTCGTCCTGCTGATGGCGCAAAAACTTGCGAGCTTAGCGCTCGCAGTCGCCGCTGGGTTCGCAGTATTAAAGATAGCGTTTGGAGGTTAGAATTACCATGGTGCAAGCATATACTATTATCGATCATGCCTATGACGTGGTAGTTGTTGGCGCCGGCGGCGCCGGACTTCGCGCGACGGTAGGGCTAGCTGAGGCAGGGCTGAAAACCGCTTGCATCAGTAAAGTATTTCCTACCCGCAGCCATACAGTTGCGGCCCAAGGCGGGGTTTCCGCATCGCTTGGCAATATGGGGCCGGATGATTGGCGCTGGCACATGTACGACACAGTTAAGGGTTCAGACTGGCTCGGAGATCAAGACTCGATAGAATACATGTGCCGCGAGGCAGTGCCCGCGATCATCGAGTTGGAGCATTACGGACTGCCCTTCAGCCGCACCGAAGACGGCAAGATTTATCAACGCCCATTCGGAGGCATGACGACGAATTATGGCGACGGCATAGCCCAGCGCACATGCGCCGCAGCCGACCGCACCGGCCATGCCATGCTGCACACACTCTACCAGCAGTCACTCAAACATCAGGTAGAATTCTTCATTGAGTATTTTGCAACTGACTTGATTATGGACGATGACGGGAGCTGTCGCGGCGTAGTTGCTTGGAATCTTGACGATGGCACAATTCATCGTTTCGCTGCCAAGAAAGTAATTCTGGCGACCGGCGGTTATGGTCGCGCCTATTTCTCAGCGACTTCCGCCCATACCTGCACCGGCGACGGTGGCGGCATGGTGCTACGAGCTGGATTGCCCATGCAAGACATGGAGTTCGTGCAGTTTCATCCAACTGGTATCTATGGATCTGGTGCGTTGATCACCGAAGGGTCGCGCGGCGAAGGCGGATATCTCACCAACTCCGAAGGCGAGCGTTTTATGGAACGCTATGCGCCATCAGCCAAGGACTTAGCATCACGCGACGTCGTTAGCCGATCTATGACTGTTGAAATCATCGAAGGGCGCGGCGTCGGAAGTGAGAATGATCACATTTACCTGCATCTGGAACATCTCGACCCGGCTGTCGTCGAAGAGCGCCTACCTGGTATCTCCGAGACGGCTCGCATATTCGCGGGTGTTGATGTTAATAAAGAACCCATTCCTGTCATTCCGACTTGCCACTATAACATGGGCGGCATTCCGACGAATTATAACGGTGATGTGCTAAATAAAGCCAACGGTGAAGCTACTACGGTTCCAGGCTTGATGGCCATCGGGGAAGCAGCCTGTGTTTCGGTGCATGGAGCAAACCGTCTTGGATCTAATTCCCTGCTCGATCTGGTTGTCTTTGGGCGCTCTGCTGCCAAGCACTGCGCGGAAGTTATAGATTCAGACGAAGCGGTGCGCCCGATACCGGAAGGCGGCGAGCAGAAATCCCTCGACCGGCTCGACAAGTTACGTCACGCCAAAGGCGAAGTCCGGACGGCGGCGCTTCGCCTCGAGATGCAACGCATCATGCAGAACAACTGCGCGGTGTTCCGCACCGGTGAGGTCTTGAACGAAGGCGTCGAATTGATGCAAGCCGCCATCGACAAGCGTGACAATCTGCAGGTTACCGACAACACGATGATTTGGAACTCCGATCTCGTGGAGACGTTAGAGCTTCAAAATTTGCTTGACCAATCAATGGTAACCATTAGCTCGGCGGCGAACCGTGAAGAATCTCGGGGCGCGCACGCCCGTGAGGACTTTCCTGATCGGAACGATGATGAGTGGATGAAACACACGCTTGCATGGGTCAATCATGATGGCAAAGTCAAAATTGATTATCGGCCGGTCGTGATGCAGACGCTCTCCAACGACGTACAAGTCTTCCCGCCTAAGGCGCGGGTCTATTGAGGATACGATAGATGGTCGAATTCAATCTGCCCGCCAATTCCAAGATCACCAAGGGCCAGGCTTACAAAGCGCCGGAAGGTGCGACCCGGGTTAAGAAGTTCAATGTCTATCGTTGGAGTGCCGACGACGGAAAAAACCCAAGCATAGATACATTTGAGGTCGATCTAGACAGTTGCGGGCCGATGGTTCTCGACGCGCTGATCAAGATCAAGAACGAAGTCGATTCTTCCGTGACATTCCGGCGCTCCTGCCGGGAGGGCATATGCGGATCGTGCGCGATGAATATTGACGGTATAAATACTCTCGCCTGCACCCGTTTTATTGACGATAGTAATGGCGATTGCACAATTCATCCACTGCCGCATATGTCAGTGGTGAAAGACCTGGTGCCGGATCTGAAAAACGCCTACGCGCAGCTCTCCTCGATCGAGCCTTGGCTTAAATCGAGCGAGAATCCACCGGACCGTGAGCGCCTGCAGACACCGGAAGAGCGCAAGAAGATCGACGGTCTCTACGAATGCATCCTGTGCTATTCCTGCTCGACCAGCTGCCCGAGCTATTGGTGGAATTCCGAACGCTATCTTGGCCCAGCCGTTCTGCTGCAGGCTTATCGTTGGTTGGCGGATAGTCGGGACGACCACAAAGGCGAACGGCTCGATAATCTGGAAGATCCGTTCCGCCTCTATCGCTGCCATACCATCATGAACTGCACGGCGACGTGTCCGAAAGGCCTGAACCCGGCCAAGGCCATCGCCGAGATCAAGAAAATGATGGTGGAACGGCAAGGCTAAACATTTCACCAGAATTGGCCCTGCCGAGCGTGCCAGAATTGGCTCTTTGGCGGAGCCTTCCGCGACTATAAAAGTTCGCCTCGCTCAACTTTCGCCCGAGGAGATAGGGCATGTATGTACCTATGGACTTCGCCGTCACCGACCGGCAAAAGCAAATTGACTTTATCCAAGCGACCGGTTGGGGCTACCTGACAGGAATCGTCAACGGCGCGCCGTTCGTCACCCATCTGCCGTTTCTGATCGAAGGCGAAGACGGGAGAGAGAAACTCGTCGCGCATATGGCGCGCGCCAATCCTCATTGGGAAAGTTTCGCAAACGGGAAAGATCAACTCGTCGTCTTCCCCGGCCCACATGGCTATATCTCACCCAGTTGGTATGAGACGAAGAAAGCGGTGCCGACCTGGAATTACGCGGCGGCTCATGTCTATGGCATCCCACAAATCATTGACGATCCGGATGCAGTGTATGCGGGACAGAAGAAGTTGGTCGACCATCACGAGGCGCAATTCGACACACCGTGGGCAATGGAGAGTGTCGAGGCGGAGTATATCGACGGCATGCTGCGCGCCATCGTCTGCTTCGAAATCCCGATCAAACGGATCGAATGCAAATTCAAACTCAGCCAAAACCGGACTGCACAGGACAGAGCTAACGTCATCGACGCCTTATCCCGTTCGGAAAACTCGAGCGCACACGCACTCGCAGCACTGATGCAGCGCTCGCGGAAGGATCCGTAAAGTAAGAACTTACAGCGCACTCGTCAGTGGAATATAAAGCTTCCAAGTGCTCAACGCTAAAACGATCATAATGGCACCGATCATCAATGTTTCTTGCATGCCATAAGACTGAATCGCCAATTGCGCGCCAAACCTTCCCAACATCGCAATGCCGTATAGTGGGATGGACATCGCGGTAAAGATGCTCAATTCACCGATGGCACGAGACCTCAACAATCTCACGAACTGATCACGACGGCGCAGATGCAACAATACGTAAAAGAGGACAATACCCCCGCAACTCCGCAATACACCTTCGACAGCCAACATGGATATTTCCTTCCAAGGAATGAGATACCGCCGACGACCGCTCTGCGGCTGACGCGTCGAACGCAATCATGAAGTATGAAACTTCTTATGCGACCGTCTTAATCGCATTTAGACTGTGTCAAAGCGCCCTTTGGCGGTCGACCACCAGGGTAATAACCCCATGCGGCAATGTGCTGGTAGGGTGCC
>CAXAGK010000082.1:0-11258 GCA_963968305.1 uncultured Rickettsiales bacterium
TGGATGAGTTTCGCCCATGCCATCCCCAGTTCCCGCGTATGCGCGACATCCCATGCCGCGACCGTCGCGAAGGACGGCAGAACCGTGAGGTTCTCGTCTTGGAGAAACGCTAATTGATCTTCGTCCAGCGGGTCCATGCCCAACCCGACGCCGACCGCGTACAATTGGACCTTTGCTTGGTTGTAGGAGCGTCTTTCCTCGGTGTGAAAACTATTGATGAGGTCGTAATACGAAACGGACATGAGCCTCTGTGTCGCCAAGAGCAGATTGATGGAATGTGAAAGTGGACTATTCGTCCGTGCATTTAAAATTAAAATTCAGACAAGATGGCACGCGCGGTGAGAATACTCGCCCAGGTCGGTGGTCCCGCGCAAAAACAAATTTTGGACCTTTTCAAAGCGCCGCTATGAAGGTGAACTAGGGTGAGTATCGTCGCAGTCGCGACGCAAGGAACCGAATTGCAGCACCCCTCCCTTTCCACCGCGGGTACGTCCGGGACGATTCCAGACGCGTTTCCCGGTATCGGTGACGACATCAAACAAGCCGGCTACGCCTTCGCACCCGGTGCGCGGATGGCGGAGGCGATGCGTGGGCTCGGGTCGATGGCGGAGTGGGAACGCTTTGCCTCTAGTTGGGGCGATCTTGGCCTCGACCGCTTCATGGCGGATGGGGGCCGGTACCGCCGCCGGAGGTTTGCCGCTTTCGATATGTCAGCAGACACCATCGCACGCAAACCGCATCAACCGCATTATCAAAGCCGAGACTATAATACGTTGAACGGCGATATCGAACGCTGGTTCGAGCCGGTCCTTGACGAGAACGCCGATCATCTGTTCTTGCGGACGGTGTTCGATGTCTGTCGCTGGGCGTTCGCGAGCGCCGCTCCGGCGGCGGATGCCAGATGGCCTTGGCATGCCGAAATGCATCAATTCCGGATCGAGGCGATGACCGAGGGCGTGGGGCGTCCGACCCCTGAAGGGATGCATCGTGACGGCGTGGATTGGGCCTGCGTCATGCTGATCAAGCGGGAGAACGTGCAAAGCGGCACGACGGAGATTTTCGACAATGCGAGCGAATCCGTGAATAGGTTCACGCTGACCGAACCGCTCGACACCGTGTTTCTCAACGACACCCGCGTGCGTCACGGCGTGACGCCGATCTCGCGACTGGCACCCGAACGCGAAGGGTATCGCGATGTGCTGGTCCTGACCTTCCGCCGCGACGGCGAATAATCGACGCGTCCGAGACCCAATACGTAAGGAATAATCATCATGGAAAAGGCGCCACAAGAGACGCTGGACGAACGTCGCCGTCGTGCCGCGCAAATGGGCGGGCCCGAAAGCGTCGAGAAAATCCATACGCGCGGCAAACTAACCGCTCGCGAGCGGCTCGATCGGCTTCTTGATCCGGACTCCTTCGTTGAAATCGGTATGCTCGCCCATAGCCAGAACGACGATCTGAAGGACCGCACACCGGCGGATGGGATGCTGGCGGGTTCGGGCAAGATTGACGGCAGGGACGTCTACGTCACCGCTGACGACGGGACTGTGCTCGCGGGAACGCGGGGGCGCGTCGCTGAAGTGAAGAATAAGCGGGTGCGCGATCTCGCATTGCGGCACGGAAAACCGTTCATTGCCTTGATGGAAGCAGGTGCGGCCCGCGTCCAAGAGACATATGGTGCCACGGCGGCGGGGCTCGGCTATCGGTTCGGCGATCATTTTAAAATGTCGGGACGGGTGCCCCAGGTCGGCGCGGCGCTCGGCCCTTGTTTCGGCGGGCCATCCTTTACCGCCGCGCAGTCGGATTTCGTGCCGATTGTGGCGGGCACGGGATTTCTCGGCATGTCAGGGCCGCCGGTCGTGAAAGTCGGGATTGGTCTCGATGCGACGACCGAGGAGATTGGCGGCGGCGAATTATCCGCGAAGGAAACCGGGCAAGCGGGCTTCTTGGCGGAAACGGAAGCGGAGTGCATGGCGTCGATCCGGACGTTTCTCTCCTACCTCCCGTCGAGCTGTAACGAGGCGCCGCCGCGCGTGGCTCCGGTCGCCGCACCCGTCGATACGGAGAACGGGCAGGCGGCCATCGAAGCGCTCGTCCCCGATAACCATCGCCGCGCCTACGACATGCACAAGCTCATCGAATTGCTGGTGGATGGTGGCAGCTATTTCGAACTGAAGCGCGATTACGCGCGGAGCCTGATCACTGCCTTTGCTCGAATGGACGGCCATCCCGTCGGTATTCTCGCCAATCAACCGATGCGGCAGGCCGGCACTATCGACGAAAAGGGAGCGGGGAAGGCGCGTCAGTTCATCGATCTCTGCGATGCCTTTCACATCCCGATCATTTCATTGATGGATTGCCCGGGATTTCTCGTCGGCCCGGACATCGAGCGCCAACGCATGGTAAGCCTCACCGGTCGACTGTTGAATTCGATTATGGGCGCTAGCGTGCCGCTGGTAACGGTGGTGCTGCGAAAAGCGATTGGCCTCGCTTATATCGCGCTTGGCGGCCGGGCCGTCGAACCTGACCTGCTGGTGGCCTGGCCGAAGGCTCGCTTCGATGTCATGGGGCCGGAGGCCGGAATAGAATTGCTACATGGCCGGGAGATTGCGAAGGCGGAAGACCCGACGCAGGCTCGGGATGACATTCGTAAGCGGATTGAAATCGAATCGAGTGCCTATGCCGCGGCGGGCCTGGGGCTCATCGACGACGTCATTGCGCCCGGAGAGACACGGCAACAGATTTTGCAGGCGCTGGAGCGATGCCGAGGCAGCCAAACATACTCGTGGAAGCACCGGATCGATCCGTAGTTTCAGAGCCCGTCAAAATTTCGTGGCACCGCGGTTTTAGGCTTCCGCGAAATGCATCTCTCTGAGTTCGCGCTTGCGCACCTTGCCCATTGCGGTGCGGGGAAATACCGACACACAGATGACATGACCCGGCGTCTTGTAGGATGCGATACGGCCTTTGCAAAATTCGACCACGTCCTCCAAGGAGACAACCGCGCCCGGCTCGAGGATCAGGAAGGCCGCCCCGACAGCGCCCTTACGATCATCTGAGACGCCGATGACGGCGACTTCCGTGATACTGGGGTGATCGATTAGAAAGGCTTCGACCTCGTCGCCCGCAACATTGAATCCCATGCATTTGTAGACATCGTCGTAACGACTGATGAAGGTGAGGTTGCCGTCCGCATCAAGCCGGCCCATATCGCCGGTCCGCAGCCAGCCGCCGTCCACCAACGTGCGGGTGGTCGCTTCCGGGTTGTTGAAATAGCCCAACATGATTTGCGGGCTCTTGGCGAAAATGATGCCGTCTTCGCCGGTCGGCAGGACAGCTCCCTCCGGGTCGCGAATCTGGATTTCGTTGCCGGGCCAGGGCCGTCCTTCGGTGGAGACGGTCTCTTCGTCCAAGCCGCTATTGTTGACGAGCGGCCCCGACGATTCAGTTAGGCCAAATCCGCTCATGGCGGAGTTGAGACCGAGTTTACGTAATAACGGCAGGTGCTGTGGCCGGCGTGGGAAAATGCGACCGCATTGCAGATTGGCGACCCGCTCTGGCGCGAATGTGGAGCAGCTCACCAACTGTTCGATGGCGGTGATATGCCCACCGATCCACGTGCACTGGTATTCTTCGATCAACGTGACCGCTTCATCGGGATCGAAACGTTCTTGGAGCACCACCGTACCGCCGACAAGTGCTGTCGCCAGGATCGTGTTGTGGCAGCCCGTAATTGCGAATAGCGGATAAGCGAGGAAGAACACATCGCCGTCTGACATTTGAGCCGCCAGATTGAAGCAGTTGTTTAAGTTGCGATGCGACAGCATCACCCCCTTGGGAAGCCCGGTCGTGCCGGACGTATAGAGTATATACGCCATCGCGTTGATGTCGGTTTCCGGTACTGGATCGGTATTGGCATGATTGGCCATTTCGCCTAGCGCCGCCCAGGACAGGAAAATAGATTCGAGCTCGCCCTTTGGCGCAGCGACGATCACGCGCTTAAGACTGGGGCAGTCACCTTCCTTTAAGACTTCCCGGACCACGTCGATATAGTTGAACCCGTCCGCGCTATGTTGCGTGATCAGAGCCACGCTCCCGGAATCCCGCAACATGTGTGAGATATCGACACTGCGTAGCCGAGTGTTCAACGGCACCAAGACGGCGCCAAGGCGCGTCACCGCGAATTGAGCAATGATCCACTCGATCCGATTCGACATCCAAAGCGCTACTCGGTCGCCCGGTCGCACCTCGAGAGCGATTAACCCACGCGCCATCCTGTCGGCGTGGGCCATCACCGCGCCATAGGAATAAGACTGACCTTCGAAATGAATGAAAGGCCGTTCCGGCCAACGTTCGGTCGCACTGGCGAGAATGGGATCGATCGTGGTCGGTCGCTTGATCATCAGGGCGTTTGAATTATTCAAATTGTCTTCGGATAGGGAGGGGCGAACCGGATGTTCCGTGGAAATCCGTATTGGGCCTGTTTACTTGGCAATAGTCATATGAACCTTCCCCAGTCGTGAGAAGTTCGCGCTTAACGCATCCCCGACATTAGGCCGGATTAACTTCGAGACACCACCAGTCATGACAATATCGCCAGGCTGTAGGTGTTCACCTCTATCAGCCAGTCGGTTAGCAAGCCATGCGAGCGCGTTTAGCGGATTGCCCATGATGTCCTTGCCTTGTGTTGTGCTGACTATCTGGCCGTTCTGCTCGAAGATTATGGTTTCTTGGGACAGGTCCAAATCGTCAGCAAGCGCGATGGGTTCGCCAAGCAGTACGGCGGCCCCCAGTGCACCATTGGCGATCATATCGGCGGGAGGGGGCATGCTTGTAAAGGACAAGTCGGCGAGCTCAAACGCCGGCATAGCACAATCGATCGCGCGTTTTGCTGCGGCTGCATCCACGTTCGGTCCGGCCAGTTCGTGCGCCAATCGAAAAGCGATCTCCGCCTCTACATGAAGCTCGACAAATCCGGCGTCGGAAACCTTGGCGCCATTGCCGTAGGACTCCGGAAATAAGAAGCCGAAGATCGGCTCAGGCACGCCGAGTAGCTCGCGGCCCACCGGCCCGGTCGCGGCCAGTTTCCAGCCGATTGGTTTTTGTCCGTGGCTGATTAATTTGGCTCGAAAAGCGTCTTGAATAGTGTATCCATCCTCAATCGACAGTTCACCTTCGTCCGATAAAGGAGCGATTTTTTGCCCACTCTTCCGTGACGCGATCATTCGCGCGACGGCAGTATCAACAGACACAGTCATACACGATGCTTTCCCATTGAATCTTACTCATTTCAACAACCAACTAGGTGCGCAATACCGGCGGTGTCAGGGGCGCATTAAGTGTAACGCCTTGCGGCAAATTTATGCCTTGCGGTCGACCTGTGAGAGGATCAGTGCCGTAGCGCGCATGAAAGGCATCCGGAATTGGCCATCCGTCAGGCACGCTAAGCCAAAGGCGCAATAGATGCCGCCTGCGTTCCGCTTGCGGCCAATCTTCATATTCCGTCCGGCTGTGGAGCAACACCAGATTGTTCACGAACTGTATATCGCCGGGCTGAAAGTCCATTTTGAGTTTGAAGCGGGGATTGTTCGCGAGTGCTTTGACCATATCCAGCGCTTCACTCTGACGAGCCGTCATACGAGGCACGTCCTCAAAGCGTTGGGCGCTGCGGATGAATTCAGGGGTAAAGCTGGCGACGACGTGCCCATTGATGGGGGAAAATACCGGCATCTTGTACCAAGGGTCTTGGCCATCCACGACCTCATTTCGGCGGTCGAAGTAAGAGGGGCGGGTTAACTCCTCCGCCAAATCCGGTCTCTCGGCGACCAACTTGTTCCACACAGCCGCGGCGCTAACGAGAGCGGATTCCCCTCCCGAGCGTGCCTCTTTTAGGCAAAGCAGACTAACAATCTCCGCCCCTATATCCGTGTGAAAGGCCAAGGCATCGGCGGATTGATGGCCTCGTTGATTGGGGTGATGGGCATCGCCACCAACATTCGTGACATGACCGAGTAAATTGCCAACACGGTTCTGGCTTACTGGAATGCCAATCCGAGAACCAATCGCCCAATAGGCGCAAGCGATGCGCATGAGCGGCCACTCTTGGACGGGTAATCCACGCAGCAACGCGAACCCGCGACCGTCGACGACTTCCGCGCGGATCTTTGACAGTAACTGATCAAGCAAGGGCAGTTCAAAATCGGTTCTGCTTAATTTAATAATGTCACGATTCGCGACAGCATCGGATGCTGCTTCCAATTCCAAAACTTCATCTTTGGAAAATTGATGTATCCAGTCATGGCGCGCCGCCATCTTGGGCCCATGCCACGCACTGGCGACGTTATAAGTCTGCAATTTCGTCAATTTTCGTTGCCTCAATCGCCAGCGGAAAACACAACGGCTTAGTATGAAATTGCTGCCCTCGCCCAGAATTATCATATCTTTTTACTAACATAAGGTTGGCCGATCTCTGCTCCAGGGCAAGTTGTCGCCCCGCGAAGTATTTTTAATACAACCGGCGTGCGGCAGAGGCGTGCTCTCAGACCTGCAGGGCTTCGTGATCCGGGTTCGGTTCTAGTTCGACCCCGTTCACCGTCATCGCCAGCATCGCGTAGTAACCGATGCAGGTCGTCAATTGCACATACTGATCGGCTCCCAGCCGCTTCATGACCGCTTGCGCGAGCGCCTCGTCGACGCGGTTGGCGCGCACCAGTTGTCGGGTGAAATCGATGATCTGCAGATCTTCTGGCGGAATACCCTCGGAATGATCGTCACGGATCGCGTCGATCGTCGAGCGAGGAACGTCCCGCTCCGCGCCAATCACACCTTGGATGCCCCACACATACTGCGCCTGGAAGTGTCGACCGACGACAAGAGCGGCGAGGGTACGTGTCCGAAGTTCCAACGTGCCTTCCCAGCGAACCATCGTCCCCAGATGGGCGACGCGCTCGGCCCATTCCGGGGCGTGCATCCAGACGGAGAAAGGGCCATCCAGCGCTTTGCGCGTATCGACGATTTTCTCCGCGATGTCGCGAGCATCGCCGGTCAGTTCGTTGGGAGACTTCAATACAGGGACGCGGGCCATAGTATATCCTCGGGATTTGTTGTGCCTGGCGAGGGGCGGATAGGGGGAGCCAGCTCAACATTGACTGTAACGTATGCGGTTATGGCGCACCATATGCGTTGACTGCACAGGATGGATCGGGCCCGAAGCGAGCACTGCGCCAATGTGTTGGGTGGAGTGTGCCGATGCATATCTAATAACCAGCAGGCTGCGGTATATTGGTGGAACACTAGGTCCGGCTATTATAGGGCCAGGTTAATTAAAGCGAATCTGCAAGCATGCTTGCATCAAGTAAGCTGGTCCGAAATTTCCCGTATACGCGCGGCTAAGCAAGTGATTGAGAAGCATCCTTAACTTTCATGACAGAACTGCCAATTTCTTGGGTGGCAACCGCTATCTAAGACATGTTTTCGTTGATGCTGCTTACGGCTTCCGAAGCATTTTGCATGTTTGATGACACTTCATTCGTCACCGAACTCTGCTCCTCCACCGCCGCCGCGATCACCGAAGATATCTCGTTAATCGTACCGATTGTTCCGCCGATCTCGTTGATAACGTCCACGGCTTCGGCGGTTGAGGATTGCACAGCACTAATTTGCGCACGAATATCATCCGTTGCCCTCGCTGTTTGG
The DNA here is from genome assembly GCA_963968305.1 of uncultured Rickettsiales bacterium. GTDB lineage: Bacteria > Pseudomonadota > Alphaproteobacteria > UBA8366 > UBA8366 > UBA6544. The sequence continues at coordinate 7,696 of CAXAGK010000082.1, forward strand.
CTTGCAAGGCTCTTCACTTCGCTTGCCACTACGGCAAATCCTTTACCAGCGTCGCCCGCGCGAGCGGCTTCGATCGTCGCATTGAATGCGAGAAGATTCGTTTGCTCGGCGATGTCATTGATCCGCTCGATTACCTCTCCGATTCGATCCGCCGATTTTGCCAAACCCAAAAAACTGGGGTAAAGCTCAAAGACGGTCTTGAGATGACGGAGGTCGATCTGGTAGCCGCTTGATTCAGAGACTAAAACACCACTTTGGGCTATAACTCCCACTCTTTCCTAATCGCCCCAATCCCGCACGGACTGGAGGCGCTTTTATTAACGCGTCCAGGAGGCTTCGAAATTGACACAAAGCAAAAACCCAGAGACAGTCGTGCTGCATGCCGGCTACCGCAGCGATCCGACCACGGGCGCGGTCGCCGTGCCGATCTATCAGACGACGGCCTTTCAGTTTCAAGACACAAGCCATGCCTCCCGTCTGTTTGCGCTACAGGAATTGGGCAACATCTACACGCGAATTATGAACCCGACACAGGACGCGCTTGAACAGCGGTTGGCGGCACTTGACGGTGGCGTCGCGGCGCTTGCGGTCGCGTCCGGTCAAGCGGCCTCCGCGATGGCGATACAGAACCTCGCCTGGGCAGGTGATAATATCGTTAGTTCAACTGATCTCTACGGCGGTACCTGGAACCTATTTGCGAATACATTGAAGCAGCAAGGCATCGAGGTCCGATTTGTCGACCCGACTGACCCGGAGAACTTCCGCCGGGCGACGGACGATCGAACCCGCGCCTACTATGCGGAAACCTTGCCGAACCCGAAACTGCAAGTTTTCCCCATCAAGGAGGTCGCCGATATTGGCCGGCCTCTCGGCATTCCGCTCATCATGGACAATACGGCGGCGCCAATCATTTGCCGGCCGTTCGACCATGGGGCGGCAGTTAACGTCTATTCGTTGACGAAGTATATCGGCGGACACGGCACCTCTATCGGTGGCATCATCGTCGACAGTGGCAGTTTTGATTGGGAAGCAGCGGGCGCACATCAGCCGGCGCTAAACACGCCGGACGAAAGTTATCACGGCGCCGTCTGGACAGAGGCGGTCAAGCCGCTCGGACCGATTGCCTATATCATTCGTGCCCGTGTTGTCTTACTGCGCGATCTGGGAGCTGCGATAAGCCCGCAAAATGCTTTTCAATTCATCCAAGGTCTGGAGACATTGCCGCTGCGCATGCGTGAGCATTGCCGCAACGCAGCTGCTGTTGCCGACTATCTGGCGAAGCACGACAAGGTCGCGACGGTGATCCATCCAGGCCAGCAGACGGGCGAAACGCAGCGCCGCGCGGACACCTATCTCAAGGGCGGTCTCGGCGGTCTGGTCGGGTTCGAGCTGACCGGCGGGAAGGAAGCGGGCCAAGCCTTTATCGAGGCATTGAAGATGTTCTACCACGTTGCCAATATTGGAGATGCGCGCAGCTTGGCCATCCATCCGGCTTCGACCACGCATTCCCAACTGACGCCGGAAGACCAGATTGCCACCGGTGTCTCGGACGGATACGTACGCCTGTCGATTGGTATTGAGCATATAGACGACATCATCGCTGATTTGGATCAGGCGCTAGCCGAAGTTTGACGGCTATAATATTTGCTCGAATCAGTGCGTCCTCTTTAGGCCATGATCTCAACCAATCGCTGCAACACATTGGGTAAATCTGTCCGCGGGCGTTTCAAATTGTAATATCTTTCTGGGCCGTTCGTTCAATGTCGTGTTATTTTGTCCAAATCCTGATGCATTCAATGCGTTATTTCGAATTATGGTGAAGAATCCGTCAACCGTCACGATATCGGTATGAAGTTTGGAAAACGGAGTGTCGGAGATACCTAGGAACCAGTCGCTGCGGATGAATCCGAAGAAGGTTCCGGAAGAGATGCCTGAGTGCTGTGTCGGGCGGGTCTAAGGCCGCACTAAACTGGTATCCGCATATGACCAATGGGTGCTTCATAAGGGGTTCCTACCTCTACCCAAGTGCCCGATAGATCGATGCGCTGGGTTCCCATCTCCAGAAACTTTGTTGCCCAATGGATGAATAGAGAATGAATACCGATCTTAATAGTGTGGGGGGAGGGCGTCCTCGATCGGTGGAGTTTCGATCGCTTGGTCCAGTTCACTGAATTTCTTTCTCAGGTGATTGAACCGATCATTCAGTGTTTTAATTTCCACCCATTGTTTGATTGAAACGTCATTGAGTTCTTCGATGGTTCTGTCCTGATGCGCTATATGAATTTCCAAGGCGTCTATTCGCTTGATGAGGTCCCCATTTTCACTCATTTGATGATGCTGCCCATTGTTTAAAACTTTGAGATTCCGAACGGTTAATTGGTTCGGGGTTAATTGAATGATAAACCGATTGAAAGAGAAGGTGGAAGAGAATCACAGAAGAATATGACGTAATCTCAAGACTGTAGATATGTCGGTACTCGCGGAACATTTTCATTAGCTTCTTAATTTTGGGAGGGAGAAGATGTTCATGAACAACAAGCAGCGCGAGATTTAACGCAAACTACGCATTCTTGGATACGCTGAGGAGACCGGGCATGTAGCAAAGACATGCCGTTATTTTGGGATTGGCCGGACTAGCTTTAATCGCTGGCGTCAGTCCTACGAGAAGTATGGCGAAGATGGTCTCATAAACCGCCCACCAGTCCCAAAATGGCATGCGAACAGAACGCCGATTGAGATCGAGGAGAAAGTCCTCCACCTCCGGCGTAAATACCATCTCGGGCCCATGAGGATCGTTTGGTATCTTGAGCGTTATCACGGCAGAACAATTCCCACCGCTACTGTGGCCGAGTTTTACACCGTTAATTACATCACGATTTTGAGAGTAAGGACAACGACATAAAGAAGGAATATATTGATAAAATTCAATATGAAGGCCTTCCATAAGTCATTAGTCCTTATCTCAAATCAATAATCATCGGTAATTAAATTCTAGTGTTCCGATCCGTCAGGAGGGAAATCCACTGTGTTACCAACCGTCGGTGGCTCCTGAAATTCCAGTGTAAGGGTGGGAGCGATCGGATTTCAATCCAGCAAGCGCAGTATTTGCCTTCGCTGGACAGACACCACTTTGTACAAAGCTGAGGCAGCATCATTTTGCATTACGGCCTCATATGCAGTCTGCATCGCACTCAAAGATGTGTATGTCGCGCCAAAGAGATGCGTTTTACCATTGGCCTGGTCTCCAGCAACGAATGAACCATAACGTGCGGTTACGGCACCGTTAGACAATAATACATCCGCAAATTTAGTTATCGCATCCAACTCTGGGGTCTCGGCTGTGCCGTTTGTAAGTACGAGGTACTTTAAATTATCAGAAGACGAGGGTTTGCCGAGTTCCAGGTGAATTTTTAATAGTGCTCTATGGCTAATATCGAATTTACCACTTTGCATTGTTTCCGAGTAAATTGGTGTTTTACTAAATGTATCATAAACGCTTTCGACATCCGCCATATTCTCAAAAAACTGGAGCATCATTAAGGATCCGACATGTGATCCAGATG